>WOZY01000072.1 GCA_011620045.1 Mesotoga sp. | reverse complement strand
ACTGGAGGACCTGACCAACGTTGTCTGTAACCACTAGAGGTATCCCTGCCCTCGCAGCTTCTCTTGCGGCGATGAAAGCGCCATTGGGATTGAAAGAGAAGACACACATACCGTCAACACCCATATTCACCAGAGTGTTGATATTCGTGATCTCTTTCTCTGTATCATAGTCCGAGTTAAGTACGATAACTTCTACGCCGACGAGACTTGCCGCATACTCGAATCCTTCAACGTCCTTTCTGTACCAAGTATCGG
This sequence comes from Mesotoga sp., assembly GCA_011620045.1. Lineage (GTDB taxonomy): Bacteria > Thermotogota > Thermotogae > Petrotogales > Kosmotogaceae > Mesotoga. Next base: position 12,768 of record WOZY01000072.1, on the reverse strand, counting down.
GACCTGGAGTTACGTAACCATAGGTAAGTCCTGCAAGAAGCGCTTCTCCACCAAGAATCACTGCAAGTAGAAGAAGAAGCATTACCGAACGCCTGACATGTTTCATAGCTCTACCTCCTTTTTTGGAAACTGATTTGAAAATGAATTGACAAATACTGTCGGGGAATGCCCACATCGATTATATCAATTCAATTTATCAGTGACAAGCGTTGTTCAGAAATTCCGCTAATGTTTTCTGTAATTTGACAAAGAACGATTACGGACCTCATCGGTCGAATAGAGCCAAATATCCTTCTCATCTCAAACATTACGAGTTCACCGTAAGTTATTCTTTGCTGTGGGCAATAAATTATTCATGACTGTTTCTTCGGGTTGCCAAGAGGGAGACTCTCATTCTGCAGTGATATACTGGTTTTATCCTGGGCTTTATATGAGAGGCAGGTTGAAGCAGAGATTCGACTCTTAGGATTTTCGGTCGTGAGGCGTGTGGCTTTGCCCATTTTAGCTACGAATCCCGCCGTTTGATCTTGCTGACACTTGTTCAATTTCGAAGCAGTCACTTAGGGGGGAAGAAAGATGGAAGGATTTGCCAAGGTTCCGGGAGGGAGACTATGGTATGAAGTCAGAGGCGAAGATACTGAAGGTAACCCGCTGCTAACGATTCATGGCGGTCCCGGTGTTCCTCACAACTATTTAGAAACACTCGAAATGCTTGAAAACGAAAGACCCGTGGTATTCTACGACCAGCTCGGTTGCGGCAAATCAGACAGACCTTCAGACAAATCTCTGTGGAGAATAGAGCGCTTTGTCGAGGAGATAGAGCTCTTGAGAAGTGAGTTGGGTTACTCGGAAATTCATCTGCTAGGCCAGTCCTGGGGGACAATTCTTGCCTGCGAATACGCTCTGAAATATCCGAAGACTGTCAAAAGCATGGTTCTTTCCGGGCCGGCAATGAGTATTTCAAGATTCGAAAGCGATGCCAGAAGGCTGATGGAGACGCTTTCAGTTAGATCAAGAGAGGCGATTAGTAGAGCAGAGAAAAGCGGCGATTTCATCCAAGAAGATTATCAGGAGGCAGTGTCGGAGTTCTACGGCAAGTTCGTTTGCAGAATGAAACCTTGGCCAGAGTGCATGAACGAGGCCGTTGCAGGCATGGGGGAAGACGTCTACAACTATATGTACGGTCCGAGCGAATTCACGGTAACGGGTGTCCTGAAGGGTTACGACTGCAGTTCACGCCTTGGCGAAATCAACTCTCCCGTTCTACTGACCTGCGGAAAGTACGACGAGGCAACGCCCGAGGCAACCACTTTCTACACAGAGAAGTTTCCCAACGCTGTTATGAGGGTATTTGAAGAGTCTTCGCATGAGCACCATCTCGAAAAGCCGTTAGAATATATCCAGGAAGTTAGGCAGTTCCTAACCAGAGCCGAATTGACGTCTTAACAAAACAGCTTTCAAAACTGTCGCCGCTCTTGCGAGAATGTTCTAGTACAGCCAGAAGGTTCAGTTTTATGGAATCGCAGGTTTGTAGATAATCAGTTCTGTGCCGGTCGGGATACTTCGAACTCTTGTGAGGTCGGGGTTGTATTTCATAATCTCAGAGGCGCTAATTCCATACATTTCGGCTATAGACCTCAATGTCTCGTTCCAGCCTATCGTGTGAATGAATCCCGTTCCCACGGACCAGTTTTCGTCTACTGTAGCGCTTATGACACGCCGCTCCAGCACGTAATCCGTCATGATTTCCGTGATGTCAAGCATGACATGCCTTTCAACGGGCTTGCCTTCAAACATGTGATATCCGCCTCCACCCCCTGTTCGATAGCTGTTCAAGACGATCTCATAAGTCTCGTTCATTTCGAGAGGCTTTCCATTTTGCCTTACACTTAGAACTCTCTCTCCGACAGGTCTATCCACGGCGATGATATACTCGATTCCCTCCCACATATCATAGTCATAGTGCACAGGCTTTGACGTCAGGCAACTCTCCGCGAGAGCGATCTCGTTGTTCGCGTAAGTGAAGTACTCGGCGCTCTTCTCGAGGGCAGCCTTGATATCGGCGCCAGTTACTTGAAGAACTCTCAGGGAATGCGAAAAAGGATATGCAGAAATGACATCACGAATAGTGATGGGCCCTGTCTTCCATCCAGTAATCTCGTCGGTTAGGATCGAGGCACATGAAATAGTTGCGCCTGTTGCTTCCATCTGAACCTTATTGATAAACTCAATCAGAGCATTGTCTTTCAATCTAGCTTCAAAGTGGTCAGATATATAAAAGTCTCCTATGGAGAAACCGGCACGTTGATCGAGCCAGCTCTGAACCCGGTTCTCGAAATCTCCTAACGTTTCCAGCAAAGCCTTGTCGCCATCATACGTCTCCATCGACACAAGACCAACGGATTTGTCGATAATCTGCCAGAGACCGTCTCTCTTCTCAAGTCCCAGTTCAACTCTGCCGACAAAGCTTCCCCGGCTCGAAGGCTGAGAAACTACAACTCCATCTACTATCTCCGCAATGGCTCTGTGCTGATGGCCGGTCAACATCACATCAATTCCCTCGACTCGTTTCAATATCTCGTAACCGGCATTCTCTCCAGAAAACTCTTCAGTGGGCTCGCCAGTCGCCAGATCTCTTTCAAAGCCTCCGTGGTAAGCGACTATTAAAACATCTGCCTCTTCTCTCAGCAAAGGAACATATTTCTCAGCGACACACACAGGATCCAGAAAGGAAAGGCCAGCTATATGTTCGGGATCTTCCCATTTCTGTATGAGAGTCGTTGTAAGGCCGAGAATTGCGATCCTTATGTCCTCATCGTTACTCTCGAGGGTGAGTATCTCATAGGGGCGAAAGACAGGATCTTCACTACCTTCAAAGACTATGTTTGCACAAAGAAAGGGGAACTCTGCGCAATTGACGGCTTCCTCCAGAATCTTTGGCCCATAGCTGAATTCATGACTCCCTATGACGGAAGCTGTGAATCCGATCATGTTCATGGCCCTTATTACCGGATTGACAGTGGAGTCATCTATTCTTGCAAAGTAGTATGAAATCGGGCTTCCCTGAATTAGATCCCCTGTATCTATGACGATGGTATTCGAATTCGTCGATCTCATATGATTGACGAAACTCGATACCTTTGCCAGCCCCACAGCGGCGTAGTTACCGGTTGCATAATCTACTGGGAAGATATTTCCATGAATGTCACTCGTATGGAGAATCGTGAGTTGAAGATCGGAAGCAAGCAATAGAGTCGAGAAAGCGATAATGAAGATCAGAGAAAGCAGTCTCCGCATTTTCACCCCCCCTTTATCTTGAACTGGTGGCGTCCGGCGAAAAAGAAAAGCGGGATGCCACGGCATCCCGCACAGATCTATCTCTCTTCGAGCTTCGAATCAATCATGAAGATTCCATTCACGTGGTCGCCGACCATTTTCAGCCGCTTGACTATGTTCCTGAAAGTCTTCTCCTCTTCCACCTGCTCCGAGACATACCACTGAAGAAAATCATTGGTTGCGTAATCTCCATCTTCATCGGAAATCGTGACGAGATTATTGATCCGTGAAGTAATATGTTTCTCATGTTCAAGTCCTTTTTCGAACACATCTAAAATCGACTTGTAGCCAGTGGTCGGTTTCTCAATGCCAGGAATTTCAACGGTTGCATCTACGTCCTTAAGGTAATCAATCAACTTCAATGCGTGTCCTTCTTCCTCTTTTGCCTGTTTCCACATGAAGTTTTCTGTTCCAAAGTATCCATTCTTGTGAGCCCAGGCAGCCATACCCATGTAAATAAACGCGGATTCAAATTCGGCCTTTATCTGGGCGTTGATCTCTTTTTCCATTCTTGCTGTTATCATAGTTAGCCTCCTTCTCTATTATGTATAAACGTCAACACTTCCTTCATCATATTTTACCACCGCGAAGGGAAGTCTCAAACTATCTTAATGAGAAGTACCTCAAATGTCGCGAAAAGCTGTTCTAATAGATTTATATACTCAAGCGCCTTTTCGGTTACTCATCGGCTTTCAATTTGGATTGTCAATCTCATAAATGTATAATTTCTACGTCAGAAAAACCTATTTCACTACAAAGGGGGTAATGACAGTGAGGAAGATTTTCTTGTTCATCTCGGTACTGCTGATTGCAGCGGCTCTGATGGCTGCACCACTGAAAGTAGCTTTTATCTATGTTGCACCGGTCGGCGACGGTGGCTGGAGCACGATGCATAACGAAGGTAGACTACATCTGGAGAGAGTCTTCGGTGATCAGGTGGTAACGGATTTCATTGAGAGCGTACCTGAAGGAGCCGAGGCTGAAGCCGTATTCAGAGGATATGCCCAGAGAGGATATGACCTCATCTTCGGAACCAGCTTCGGCTACATGGACAGTATGGTAAAAGTATCACAGGCCTTCCCGGATTCAACCTTCATGCACTGTTCCGGTTACATGACTACCGACAATTTGGGGACCTATTTCGGCAGAATGTATGAGCCGAGATTCCTTAGCGGTCTGATAGCAGGTGCAATGACGAAAACCAACATTATTGGTTACGTCGCGGCCTATCCAATACCTGAGGTAATACGTGGAATCAACGCCTTCGCGATGGGTGTCCAGTACGTTAACCCTGAGGCAAAGGTCCATGTAGTCTGGTCCAACACCTGGTTTGATCCGGCAAGAGAGAAAGAGGCAGCAGAATCACTTCTCGATGTAGGCGCCGACTTGATAACACAGCACCAGGATTCACCGGCTCCACAGCAGGCGGCAGAAGACAGAGGAGCGCTTTCAATAGGATACAACAGCGATATGAGTGCCTTCGCTCCAAACGCATTCCTCGCAGCCCCTGTATGGAATTGGGGTCCTTTCTACGAGTACGTAGTGAGAAACGTGATTGAGGGAACCTGGACCAACGAACAGTACTGGGGAGGAATCAAGGATGGTGTTGTCGATATCTTTGTAAGTGATCTTGTTCCAGACGGCGTGGCAAAACTTGTGATGTCTATGAGAGAGGCAATCGTCCAGGGCCTTTTGCACCCCTTCGATGGGCCTGTTTACGACCAGACGGGTGCATTGAGATACGCAGAAGGCGAGAAGCCTACTGATGCAGAGCTTCTCAGCATGGATTGGTTTGTAGACAACGTAGTGGGAAAGATTCAGTAATATTGTGAGGGGCCGTCCGGCCCCTCGATTTCTTTCTTTGGAGTGATTTTTCTTGGCTGAGCTTCCAGTTCTTGAAATGAGAAACATCACCAAAGCCTTTCCAGGTGTAATAGCAAATGAAAACATCTCTCTTGACCTAAAAAAAGGCGAAGTTCATGCTCTCCTTGGAGAAAATGGAGCAGGAAAAACAACTCTCATGAACATACTCTTTGGTATATACAAGGCCGATGAGGGAGAGATATTCATGGAGGGCAAGCAGATTTCCGTGTCTTCTCCTCACAACGCTCTTAAATATGGGATAGGTATGGTTCAACAGCACTTCACGGTAGTACCGTCGTTCACGGTCGCCGAAAACGTTGTACTTGGACTTAAGGAGATGGGCTTCTTCGTAAAGACCAAAACAGTAGAATCAAGTATAAAGAAACTTGGAGAAAGCTATGACATTCCAGTGAATCCCAGGGCTCGAGTCTGGACTCTTTCGGTTGGGGAGAAGCAGAGAATCGAGATTCTGAAGCTGCTTTACACAGGCGCTAAAGTCATCATTCTTGACGAGCCTACTGCTGTCTTAACTCCTCAGGAGACGGAAGTCTTGTTCAAAGCAATAAGAAAGCTTGTGAGTGAAGGTTCTTCAGTAATCTTCATAAGTCACAAGCTGGACGAGGTTCTTGAGATTAGTGACAGAGTTACCGTGCTGAGGGGCGGAAAAGTTATTGGAACTGAGGTGAGAAGTTCAATTGATAGAAGATCCCTGGTGAGAATGATGGTGGGGAGGGATGTACTGCTAGATTTCGACAAGCCCAAGACCGAGCCGGGAAGAACGGTACTGCAGGTGGAGAATCTCACCGTTAAGAATGACAAGAATCTTGAAGCAGTAAGAAGTCTCAGTTTAAGCATAAAGTCGGGCGAAATATTGGGGATTGCCGGAGTTGCCGGAAACGGTCAGAGAGAACTTGCAGAGGCAATTTACGGTCTTAGGAAGCCTGTACAGGGCAAGGTGGTGTTGAACGACAAAACTCTTCGTCACACTGACGTCGCCCAAAGAATAAAGGGTGGTGTGGCATTCATACCTCAGGACAGAAGAGCCCTTGCAACTTGTCCTTCATTGTCAATAACCGAAAACATGTTCATGAAGAACGCTCACACCAACAATATTCCTCAGTCGCCCTTCAACGTGAACATTCGCGCAATGCAGAAGGCTACAGAAGAATTGATTAGCAGTTATTCGATATCCACCGCTTCGACGAAGACACCCGCAAGATTTCTTTCAGGCGGAAACCTGCAGAAACTGGTCCTTGCCAGGGAACTGTCCACTAAACCCTGTCTCATCATAGCGGAGCACCCCACAAGAGGACTTGATATTGGAGCCATGGAATTTGTCTACAGAACTCTTCTTGCTCACAAAGAACGCGGGGCGGCCGTTCTGCTTCTGGCCGGCGAACTGTATGAAATATTCAGGCTTTCAGACAGGGTCGCAGTAATCTATGAGGGAGAAATAATGGGATATACGCCTCCTGATCCGAAATTCACCGAGGAGATCGGTTTCATGATGGCCGGTTCAAAGCAGGGGGAGATAGCGTGAGAATAAAAATCGAGAAGAGACTGACAGTCCCCAAATACTCCTCGATACTTGTCCCTGTTCTTTCTGTAGCGCTCGCACTGTTTCTAATGGGTATAATCTTGCTGGTATTCTTCTATGGACGGCTGGGAAACCTCTCGCTTGCATTCCGCGAAACATTTGAAGCATACAAAGAGATGCTCACCTGGCCATTTGCCAACAAGTATGGAATCTTCAGCACGTTGATGAGAATGGTCCCTCTCGCCTTTGTGGGACTGGGCCTGTCATTTGCCTATAGAATGAAGATATGGAACATTGGCGGTGAAGGTCAGCTCTATATGGGAGCATTAGCCGCTACCTGGGGAGCTCTGTACTTATTCAAAGATGTCACTTCACCGGTACTGATGATTATCCTTATTTCAATTCTCGGAGCGGCAGCGGGTGGCATTTGGGCCTTGATTCCCGCATTAATGAAGGCTTTTGCAAAGACCGACGAGATAGTGGTAACTCTCATGCTCAACTATGTCGCAATATTCTGGGTAGATTATCTTGTCTACGGACCGTGGAAAGACCCCAAAGGCTACGGCTTCCCCGGGACGGCTCCCTTCCCCGATCAAGCAAGGTTGGCGACTCTTTTCAAAGGCGAGTTCCACGTTGGCTTCTTTATTGCGGTTGCTCTTGCGATAGTCCTTTACTACGTCTACAAGCGAACAAGATGGGGAATGAATTCGAAAATCGTTGGAGACAATGCTCAGGCCGCCAGGTACTCGGGAATCAGCATAATAAAGTACACAATCATTGCACTCGTTGTCAGCGGTGCAATAGCGGGGTTGGGCGGAGCCGTACAGATGATGGGCATTCAGCACAGATTGCAACACGGTTTCTCTCCAGGGTACGGCTACACTGCGATCATCGTGGCCTGGCTGGCCAAGCTGAACCCAATTGCAATTCTACTTGTCGCATTTCTCTTTGGCGGGCTGCTCGTAGGAAATGATCAGCTTCAGATGTTTTATAAGCTACCGATGGCTCTGATATCGGTATTCCAGGGGCTGGTACTCTTCAGCCTTCTCGGAGGAGAGGCAATTGCCAAATATAGGTTGAGGGTATCGAGAGAGGAGGCTGTCACGAATGAATAATATCGAGTCTTTCATTCTCTCGACACTAAGCGCTACCGTTAGGGCGGGAACTCCGTTGCTTTTTGCAGTCCTCGGCACGATATTCACGGAGAGGTCGGGTGTCATGAATCTTGGCCTTGAAGGTTTTATGCTGATTGGTGCAATAGGAGGCTTTGTTGCTTCTTACCAGACGTCGAGCCTTCTCGCTGCAATTCTGGTTGCGATGCTTGCAGGAGCTATTCTCGGTCTGGTCCACGCCTTTTTCACAGTGACTCTCAGAGTAAATCAGATCGTGAGCGGACTTGCTATCACGATGCTTGGCACTGGACTCAGCGGACTCTGGGGAAAGGATTATATAGGCGTAATCGCCAGACGTTTTGAACCGATAAAGATCCCCGTTCTTTCCGAGATCCCATACGTTGGTCAGATCCTATTCAGCCATGATCTCCTGGTCTACATAAGCTTTATTATGGTTCCACTCATGTGGGTATTCATATACAAGACGCGTCCTGGGCTTACGCTTCGTGCAGTTGGCGAATCTCCCGATACCGCAGACGCCAAAGGGATAAACGTCTTTGCCGTGAGATACTTCTACACGATACTGGGAGGTTCCATTACGGCCATCGGGGGAGCTTATCTTTCGCTTGCTTACAACTCCATGTGGATAGAGAATATGACTGCAGGAAGAGGCTGGATCGCCATAGCTCTCGTACTGTTCGCCACCTGGGATCCCGCAAAGGCATTGATCGGCGCATATCTCTTCGGCGGAATCACTGCCCTTGGATTGAGATTGCAGGCAGTCGGGGCGCATATATCGCCCGACTTTCTGAAGATGCTTCCATATCTTCTGACGATCGCCGTTCTGTTCTTCACCTCTACAGACACACTAAAGAGAAAGGTGGGGGCTCCGGCGTCATTGGGAGTACCGTATTCAAGAGAAGAGAGAACCTAACGGAAACAAAACGTTTGTCTTTAATCTTGATCCGTAACATTAATTTGTGGTATAAATTTCCTATCAAGATATTCGGAGGTTAATGCGATGACTCGAGCGGCATATGTAAGCTACGTATACGCTTATTGGTTTAGGAGGAACGTCCTTTCTTCGGACTCCTCCAGTGTGTGCTTGAGTTAAAATACACTAGAGAGTATAAAGAGAGAGGACGTGAGAAACGTCCTCTCTTTTTTTATATCAGGAGGGATGTAGAATGAAGCGGGTTCTTGTATGTGTGGTGCTACTTTTTGGAGTTCTTGGTTTATCTATGCAGACGGTCGGAATTACGGCAATCGTTGAACACCCGGCACTCGATGCGGTAAGGGAAGGGGTAATTGACGTACTCGAAGAGAACGGCTTTAAGCACGGAGAGAACATAGTAATCGACTTTCAGAACGCTCAGGGCTCGGTTTCAACCGCGGTTACTATTGCTAAACAGTTTGTTTCGACCAACGCGGCAGTAATGGTGGGCATCGCCACCCCATCTGCACAGGCGCTGGTAAATGCTTCAAAGACCATTCCAATAGTCTTCAGTGCTGTTACGGATCCAGTTAGCGCCAGTCTTGTTCCTTCATTTGGCAAAAACCCGGGAAATGTCGTTGGAATCAGCGATATGACGCCAGTTAAGACTCAGCTCCAGCTTCTCAAACTAACTATGCCTCAAGTCGAGACGGTAGGGATTATCTACAATTCAGGAGAGGCAAATTCTGTAACGATAAGAGAATTTGCAAAAGAGGCTTGTGACGCTCTGGGAATGAGGTTAGTCGATATTACTGGTTCCACAACGGTTGAAATGGTCACCTCTCTTAACGCTCAGATCAAAGACGTCGATGCAATCTACATCGGTACTGACAACACAGCGGCCTCAAGCATAGAATCGATTTCCAAAATAGCTTTGAGAGAGAATATCGCAATCGTCGCGGGCGATATCGACATCGCAAGATCCGGCGGACTGATAGGCTTTGGATTCAACTACTACCAGGTAGGTAGAGCCACTGGGGAACTTGTCGTTGAGATTCTTAAGGGCACTCCTCCATCGGAACTCGAGACGAAGATACTTGGCCAGGATTCCCTGATTCTTTTCGTCAACACAGACATAGCCGAGCAGATCGGTGTTGAAATTCCACAATCAGTTCTGGATCTAGCCAATCTCGTAGTAACTGATGGTGTAGAGACCGAAAGGTAGTAAGATGGCGATTCTGGAACAGGGATTGATAATTGGCCTTATGGCCCTGGGAGTGTACATATCTTTCAGAATAGTTGATCTTCCAGATCTCACAACGGATGGATCATTTGCGCTGGGTGCTGCGGTTGCCGTAAGAGCTGTTGTCTCCGGACTACCTGCCTGGGTAGCGATAGCGTTAGCGGCAGGTACCGGGGCACTTGCGGGGAGCATCACAGGAACTATCCACAGAAAACTCAAGATCAACGTTCTTCTAGCCGGAATATTAGTCATGACAATGCTTTACTCAGTAAATCTCAGGGTAATGGGTGGCCCCAATCTCCCTGTTCCTAGAGTCGTTCCAGAGAGAGCAATCCAGAGTTTCGAAGAGATGAGCGGAAGCACAGGTTTGGAAAGTCTATTTGAAGAGATCGATATAGATACTGAGAAGAGAGAGTCAAGAAGAACCGTTGTCGCCAAGAACATCTTCAACAACGATCTCGACGGTTCGGATTTGACGCTCATAATTCTGGTGATTTCTGCTGTGACCGTAGTTCTGTCTATTGCTTTAAGGTCTGATCCGGGAATGACACTGAGAGCTTTTGGCAGTAATCCCTCAGGGGTGGTTTCCTTTGGAATCTCGCAGAATGTTCTTGCCATTGCGGGGCTTACCATTGCCAACTGTATTATTGGGCTGAGCGGCGGTCTTTTCGCTCTTTACAGCGGGTTCTCTGACGCAACAATCGGCCAGGGAATGGTTGTTACAGGTTTGGCATCGGTAATAATGGGTGAGATTCTTCTGGGAAGAGTCAAGCTGTTCTATGGTCTTCTCTCACCAATAGTGGGAGGAGTGATCTATCAGACACTTCTCTCTCTTGCAATGAGATATGGATACAGGATTGGCTTTCTTGCAAGCGACATGAAACTACTCACAGCAGTCTTTATAATCACGGTAATTGGATTGCGTCAGCTCTCCTCGAGCGGGAGAAAACGAAAGGTGAAACAGGAGGTGAAGAGGTTATGGTCGAATTCAAAGATCTAACGGTCGTATACAATCAGGGGATGGAAAACGAAAGAGTCGCTCTCAAGAATGTGAGTCTGACAATTCCCGAAGGGCAGTTTGTCACCATAGTGGGGCCCAATGGAGCAGGCAAGTCAACCCTTCTGAAAGTAATCCTTGGCGAGGTTCAGCCTACATCGGGTCTATATATAATCGACGATAAGACCATGAATTGCATGAAACCACACAGGCTTGCGGAGTTCATCGGAAGAGTCTATCAGGACCCAAATACGGGAATATTCCCGGCTCTTACTATTGCCGAGAACTTGATAATCGCATCGAAAAAAGGCAACAGGCCCTTCAGGTTCAGTTCTGTCAAAGAAGAGGCGATAACTCTTCTTAGGGATCTCGGCCTTGGACTGGAGGACAGAATAAAAACGAAGGCGGGAGAGCTCTCGGGAGGGCAGAAACAGTCTCTTGCAATGGTAATGGCTATCTTGTCGAAGCCCAGGCTACTGCTTCTCGACGAACACACGGCTTCGCTTGATCCGGACAGCGCTTCCAGAGTAATGGAACTGACAGCAAGAATCAACAGAGAGTACGACATAACGATAATCATGATAACTCACAACATGGAGATCGCGAATTCTTACGGAGAAAGGTTGATGAGATTGATCGAGGGTGAAGTTGTAAACGATGGAATAAGAGAGATATTGTCCAGAGCGACTTCAGTTATGTGTTGAGCGACTCTTGATTCCACTCGTGAAGAGACTCTTTAAAGTGAGCCGGTAAGGACCTTTCACATAACCGCTCAAATAATTGATCAACAGTTTGCCGGCCGTTTTTCCCTTAAGAAGATCTAGTTTCTCATCAAGATTCGCGTTGAACCTCTTCCTGAAGGCGTCTGCGATCTGCAGATGCCTCGCAATAGGGAAGAGCCTTTCCAGGTATCTTTCGTTTGCGGTCTTTCCTTTGTAACCGTCTTCAACTATCGACAGGGCAGCCTGTCTCCCTGAATCAAGTGCAAAATCAATTCCCGCACCAATCCAGTTATCTACAAGACCTGCGCTGTCCCCTGCAAAAAGAACACCGCTCTCAAAGTTGTTGAGTTTGAGGACTAGATCACTGTTGAAAAGCGGAACAGGTGTTCCGGTAAGAATAAGCTCTTCATCAAAAGACTTCTTCAGTAATGTGTTTATCTCTTCGTAAGATGGGAGCTGCCTGCAGTCCGGGTAAGTTCCACCGCCGACAGAATTATAGGATTCTCCCGGAAAACTCCAGAGGTATCCGTCCTGAATAAAAATGACTGAAGCACTCCTTGTGGGAGAGCTGTAACCGTGGGATACGATGCTGTAACACGGCGGCTCCAACCCTACGAGCTTCGCTCCGAAGACTCCCGCAGAAATAATTACATAGTCTGAAGTGAACTCTCCATCTTCTGTTCGGACCACGAAAGCATCCCCGGTTTTGTTCACCTCTCTTACTCGTGAGCTGACAAACTCTCCGCCTTTATCAATGACGGATTCCAGCAGAGTCTTATCGAATTCCTTTCTGTCGACGGTCGTGAATATCGGCTTTTTTGAAACCAGCGTCACCAGATGTTTGACCGATCCATCTGTAATCTTGCTGAGGGCAAGCTCAAAGCTTTCAAAACCATCTATCTCCACTTCAGGAAATATCTGCGAGATCGTTTTTCGAGTTCGAGGTGTAAGTCCTCCAGCACAACCTTTCTCCCTGGGAAAACTGTGCGAGTCTAAAAGGATGAAGTCAACACCCTCTCTAAGA
>WOZY01000216.1 GCA_011620045.1 Mesotoga sp. | reverse complement strand
GGGCCAGTCTCTTCCTTATCTCGCCAGCGTTCTTGAACATCACGGGCTCTATCATAAGTTACACATTTTTCAGGACACGAACCAGATTGTGCAAAACAGAGTCTAGCCTTTCTTTATTCTCAAGATTCTTTCCCAGCTTCCAAGGCTCGGTCAAATCTATATACTTGTTGCCAAATCGAATAAGTTCCCAAATTCCTTCGAGAGCCTGCGTGAACTTCAGATGATCCATTGACTCCGTATAAGTCGAAAACGTGCGTTCAGCAAGCTCTCTCAGAGTATCATCTATTGGATCTTCGATGCCCATTTCAGGAACAAGACCATTGTTGAACTTCTGAATCATAACTACTGTTCGATGTAGAAGATTTCCCAGATCGTTCGCAAGATCGGCATTGATTCTTCCTATTAGATTGTCCTCAGAAAAGTCGCCGTCTCTACCGAACTGGATATCCCGCAACAGGTAATATCTTAAAGCGTCGTTTCCATAGACATTTACAAAAGCCATCGGACTGACAGCATTACCAAGCGACTTAGAAATCTTCTGCCCGTTTACCGTCAGCCATCCGTGTGCATAAATCTGTTTTGGCAGAGGTATCCCTGCAGAGATAAGCATTGCTGGCCAGATAATGGAGTGGAAACGATTGATCTCTTTTCCAATGAGATGAACATCCGCAGGCCAAAATCGCTCGAAGGTCTCTTTGTCATCAGGGAAACCAATGGCACTGAGGTAATTGATAAGAGCGTCTACCCAAACATAGATTACGTGTTCTGGATCATCAGGCATCGGTACTCCCCAACTGAAAGACGTTCTCGTTATACTCAAATCCTTCAGTCCGGATTCGAGAATTCTCAGCATTTCATTTCTTCTAAAATCCGGCTGGACAAACTCAGGGTTCCCTTTGTAGAGTTTGAGAAGGCGATCAGTGTACTTGGAAAGTCGAAAAAAGTAGTTCTCTTCACTCACCCATTTCACTTCGCGGCCGCATTCTGGGCAAGTCTTTCCTTCCTTCAGATCTTCCTCATTCCAGAAAGTTTCATCTGGTATGCAGTACCACCCTTCGTATCTTCCCTTATATATATCACCGTTTTCTCTTAGTCGAGTAACGAATTGCTGCACGGTTCTCATGTGATTCTCATCCGTAGTTCTCACGAATCCATCGTTGGTCAATTCAAGCTCATTCCAGAGCTTCCTGAATTTGTCGGCCATTATATCGCAGTATTTCTGAGCATCAATATTTCTAGCCAGAGCTTCATTCAAGACTTTTTGACCGTGTTCATCGGTTCCAGTGAGGAAGAATACTTCATAGCCGGAGAGCCTCCTGTATCTGGCAATCACATCTGCAATTATTGTAGAATAGGCAGAGCCAATGTGAGGCTCGCTATTTATGTAGTATATTGGCGTAGTAACATAGAACTTCTTCACAGGACACCTCCAGAAGTATTATATCATTTACCTAGCTAAATGTATACCAAGAGAAATCACTCAAAGCGTTTCGAAGAGCGAGATTAAGCTTTGTATCTGATCAACGTTTTTTTCCGGAAGATTTGGTGACTTCTGAATCAGATCCCTATTAAGATTAACCACTCTTTCGAAAATATCTTTTAGCTTTTGCTCGAAGTTGCTCAATTCATCTCCAGAGAGATTTGATCTGCCCCACTGCACTGCGAATTGCAGTGTTTCGTCTGGAGTTGCCGGTCCGATATTCTCACATGCCCAGACGTGTTTTTCCGCAATAGAAAGGATCTTCAGTTTTTGTTCATCAACTGTGTCAAGAATCGAGGGGATTGAATTCATGTATTCAATATAAATATCCTCCCAGTCTGGATATCTGTTCCACGTACCAGGAAGAAGATAGATTGCCAGATCAAACCAATAGATCGCTCTATTGCTACTTTCGTATACCAGATCAATAATGATCTGCCGGAACTCTTCGCTTTCCCCGAAGGCCGAATTGATAACGCTCTCTCTTGAATTTATGAAGTTGTAGTATTTTTTGAGCTCACTATTTATGCTTGTGTATAGTCTTCCAAGAATCCTCGGGGTCTGACGCTCACTAAACAATATTGTGGAGGATTCGTAATAGTCAGCGGCGTCGAGTATCATCTGAATCTGTGTAATAAAGTAAAGCTGCAAGCCCGACACAAAATCGGGATTGTCGAAGACCGAAGAGTGTTTTTCGAAAAACTCAGCGAACGGAAGAGTTCTGATGCTTGTTCTGTGAACCGGAATTATATCGGGATCTCCCTTGAACTCAAGTATTATGTCAGAGGAATAATCATCCTTTCCAGTTAGAATGGACTTCATGAGCTCCGGGTTGTCTCTTGCTGTCTCA
This sequence comes from Mesotoga sp., assembly GCA_011620045.1. GTDB lineage: Bacteria > Thermotogota > Thermotogae > Petrotogales > Kosmotogaceae > Mesotoga. The sequence continues at coordinate 401 of WOZY01000216.1, read as the reverse complement.
AGTCGCTGTGTCTTCGTTCCCAGACCGGCTATATACCATAAAGGTTTACCGAATACGGGATACAGTCTATTTGAGAGTTTGAAATCCGCAATAGCCTGTTCATAGTATTCGGCTGATTTCGAAATGTGGAAGTTGTACTGATTGATACGGTTATCTATTTCGTCTGTCAATCTTCGAATCTCGTTTTGACGCTCTTTCTCAGCTTGCTCAAGAAGATCTATCTGGTTTGCTCCGGGATACTTCGATCGAATTTCAGTGCCTTTAACATTCATATAACTAGCAACGTCCGCCAGATATGAGTAACTGCCTTTGAAACTGGCAATATCACTCTTGGCTTGTTGGAGAGCATCAAGATTTAAGCTTTGTGCCTGATTGAAGTAAGCAAGATAATACTGTTGATT
>WOZY01000066.1 GCA_011620045.1 Mesotoga sp. | reverse complement strand
TCTTGCCCTTGAACTTGAATCTGGACATTGCATACCCTGCCAGTGTAGTGATAACTATGCAGAGTAGAACGGTGACGAGCGTAACCGTCATACTGTTTGCGAAGTTCCTGCCGAAAGTGGTGTCCTGGAAGATCTTCGCGTAGTTTCCCAGATAGAATTTCTCCGGAAGCTTCAAAGGATTCTGATAAATGTCAGTAGTTTCTCTGAAAGAGTTAAGTACTAGCATTAAGAGAGGAGAGAGGATTAGCAAAACCACTAGAAACGCTATGATGTTCATTGTTATTACTACGCTTCTTTTAGGCCTCATTTCTTACCTCCCTTATATAGAAGGCAACAGGTAGAAGGAGTATAAGCAAACATATGACGCCGATAGCAGAGGCGTATCCTTGCTGAAAGTATGCGAAAGCATTTTGATAAGAATACAGCGATAGTAGCATTGAAGAGTTCCCCGGTCCGCCGTTGGTCATTGAGTAGACTATGTCGAACATGTTGAAAGTCCAGATCGTGTTCAGTGTAACAAGGATAAGAATCAGACTTTTCATCAAAGGCAGAGTCAGATGAAAAAACCTCTTGAATACTCCGGCACCGTCTATCTCGGCAGCCTCGTAGACATCAGACGGAAGGGACTGCAATCCCGCCAGAAGAGTTACAATAACGAACGGGAGGCCTATCCAGATGTTTGCCACTATGCAGGCGAAGAGAGAATAGCCGGGAGTTACCAGCCAGTTAGGAGGATTTGCAAAGCCCACTGCATTCAGAAAGGAATTAAGTGGGCCCATAACTCCGAAGATGTATCTCCATATCAGTGCCGCTACAACGGGGGTTGTTGCCCAGGGCAGAAGGATCAGCGCTCTGTATAGACCTCTCAGCCTTATGTATGGCAGATTGAGCAGCAGAGCTATCAACATGCCTAGAACAAGCTCAAATCCGACACACGCAGCAGACCATATAAAGTTATTCTTGAGCCCGGTCCAGAACAGATTGTCAGACATCAGGTCTCTGAAATTCTCAAGGCCGGAGAAGTACCTTCCACCTCCGAAGACAGCATCGGAGAAGAAACTGTTGTATATCCCGTTGACAAATGGATATACGCTTATCAGCGCTACTACTATCAGTACTGGCAGTATATATGGCAGTGCTTTCACAGTTTCGCTCTTTCTGATTTGTCATCACTCCCAGCATTTACCGAGTGAATCGGTAATATGTATATCTCATCGATTGCCAGTATTACCGCATACTGGCGAATACACTCTAACTAATGTGGAAATCATGAAAGGAACGTGTTAAGTAACTCTGTCTACGTTGCAAAGGGCTTCTTCAGGGTATTTCTTTCATTCTCCTGCAGTTGCAGCAAATCATTGAAGCCCAAGCTTCTTTAGCATTTTGTTCCCCTCAGTAACTGTATCCTTCAGGGCGGTGTCCAGACTCATGTTACCCAGAATCACCTTTTCGAGATTAGGTACAAATAGCTTCCACTCGAAGGAGTAGAATCCAGGCATTCCGGGTTTAACGTTGTCTGAGTATTGGAGCCAGGCCTTAGCAATATCCCATTCATTTTCTGGAGAGCTGAATCTCGGATCTTCAAGCGATGACTCTCTGACAGGGAAGAGATAATCACTGTAGCTTATCTCTGCTGAGTTTTCAGTATTTGTCATGAATTCTATAAATGCAAAGGCTTCATCCTTGTGTTTGGACAGCTTTGAGATACCAAAAGCCTGGGGGTCAGATGCATTGATCCTGTTGTCTTCATTCTTGACAAGAAGCATACCCCAGTTGAAGCCCTTGTTCTGAAGCAAAAAGCGTCTATTCCAGCAGCCGAAGGTAACCATTGCATACTTCCCGTTTATAAATCCCTGCATGAGGGAAGTATAATCTATACTTATAACGTCTCTAGGCATCACCTGGTGTTCAGTTATCAGTGAAAGGTAGAACTCTATTGCTTCTCTTGCTCCCTCATTGATCTCAACCTTCCATTTATGATTGCTATCCTTCGTAAGTATCGTTCCATCTTTCTGAGCGATCAAGGTCCAGTGGAACCGCTCCATAAGAGGAGCGAGGATTCCCCAGGTTGTGACATTATCGTTTGCGTCTCTCTTTGTGACCTTTTCTGCAATATCAAGAAGCTCTTCCCAAGAAATCATTCTGTCGAGAGGTAATCTAATTCCGTTTTCTTCGAATATGTCCTTATTGTAGAAGATCACCTGTGTTTCCTGGCACCAAGGAATCCCATAGAGATTACCAGTGAAATCGTAGCAGTCTTCGAATATATGGGCCGGGATGTCTCCAATCATGTCGTCAGTGACGTAACTGTTAAGGGGGGCTGCATATCCCATCATTCCATATTCTCGGAATTTCTCGGCGTCAGTGTGAAAGACGTCCGGCGCGTTCCCACCTTGAAAACTTGTCAGCAGATACTGATCTGAAGACTCCCAGGTGCCCCAGATAATGTTCACCTGAATATCTGGATTCTCCATGTTCCATATATCGACCAGATCGTATATCTTGTCAACCGCTGCAGGTTGCCAGGCAAGACAGTAAAAATCCAGGGTAACGGCGAAGACCGCCGCGGTGATTATTAGAAGTAATGAAAGGACAAATACCTTCTTCACTCAAATCCCTCCTAGCTTGAGACCTTAACGACTATCTTGGCTTTGGCCTTGTCTGTAGCGTCTTTGAAAGCTTCCACAATGTTCTCGAGGTCCCATATTTTTGAAATCAGTTTAGAGAAAGAATCTGGATCG
>WOZY01000316.1 GCA_011620045.1 Mesotoga sp. | reverse complement strand
ATATCAGGTACTACTATTACTCCCTGGGTCTCCATGTAGGCCTGCTCCTGATAGTGCGCATAGAACTCTCCTTCAAAAACATGTTCAGAGTTCTTAAAATATCCCGATGCATTTCCTTTTCGTATTCTCTTCGAAACTCCGATATTTGACTTTCCATGAACAAGAACCTCGTCCTTCAAGGCATCTTCTATTGTCAGTACCGGCCGGAGCTCTTCTATCTCTATCTTCACAAGATCAGCGGCTTCTTCGGCAGTTTTCTTATCCTTCGCAGCAACTACCGCCACTACGTCACCGTAGAATCTGATCTTCTCTCCTTCCTTCACAAGACAAGGCATATCTCTTATTACGTCGCCAAGCTGATTCTCACCGGGAATATCCTTCCAAGTGAAGACACCTTCCACACCGGGAAGCCTTATGGCGGCTGAAGCGTCAATCGACTTGAGAATCCCGTGAGCTTTCTTCGCAATAACCAGAGCACAGTAAACCTGTCTGTCAAAAGAAACATCGGCAGCAAATTTCGCCCGGCCATCAACCTTTTCCAGGGCATCTACCCTCTTGATTCTCTTGCCGACAACTCTCTCTTGTAAATCAGACATCTTCACCCTCCCCAACGAAAAGCGGCACAAAGCCATTCTTCTCGACATCAACCAAGCCGAGATTCGTCAACTTCAGTTTCGGGATAACTGAAAGTTGAACAAAGGACAGGGTCATGAAGAGATCTGGTAGATTGCTTCCCATTGATTTTGCCGCTTCCTTCAGTTCAACCAACCTCTCTGCAACTTCCCTGCTGGTGAGGTCCGACATGAGGCCGGCTATCTTCAGAGGCAGCTCAGATATTATCTTTCCGTCAACTACAGCCACAAGACCTCCGCCCATCTCAATCACCCTGTTGGCAGCGAAGACCATATCTGAATCACTTACACCAAGCACACCCAAATTATGCGAATCATGACCTACCGAAGTGGCCACTGCTCCCTTTTTCAATCCCGAACCCTTTGCAAATGCGACCGACATGGATTTTTCCTCGCTGTAACGACAGATCGCCGCAAGTTTCAATATATCTTGCGAAGGGTCGCTGACCACAAAATCGTCTTGAATTCTCGCGACCGCAACCGAAGCTCCCGTCAAGACTTCACTTCCCAGAAGCTCGATAACTCTGATTCGCCTTCCTTTAGCCACTACTTTGAGATCGTTCTCACTTATCTTTTGACACTTGAATGTGTTGACCTTCTCCTGAGAGAAGCTCCTGGAAATCACATCTGCTACAAGCTTGCCGTCTCTCGCTACAACCTTCGAGTCCTTGAAGACTATTTTTGGACTGAAGAAATTGAGATCGTCGACCACAACAAGGTCCGCCTTATATCCGGGCGCAATTGCTCCCATAGACCTGAGATTGTAGTGCCTTGCCGTGTTTATCGTTGCCGCCCTTATCGCAATTATTGGATCAATGCCGTGCTTAATGGCCTTTCTTACATTGTGATCGATGTGACCTTCTCTGATAATGTCGTCAGGGTGCTTGTCGTCAGTACAGAAAGAGACGAATGGATAAGTCTTGTCATTTATGAGTGGAAGAAGCGGAACAAGGTTTCTCTCAACACTGCCTTCCCTAATTAGAATCTGCATTCCTCTTGCGAGTTTTTCACGAGCTTCCTCGACGGTTGTACACTCGTGTTCAGACCTCACAAATGCACATATGTAGGCGTTGAGGGGCTTCCCGAGTACGCCAGGAATGTGTCCGTCTATCTTCTTGTATTTATGCCGAATTAATTCGATCTTTGCTATTGAGTCTCGATCACCATTGATGATGTCGGGAAAGTTCATCACTTCGCCCAGACCAAGAACCCTGCTTTGAAATTTCTCAACGAACCCGATCATATCCATGACACTGATAGTTGCTCCTGATGTTTCCATGGTGGAAGCGGGTACTGCAGAAGGAATCATTATGTACAGATTAACGGGGACGCCCTCTGTTGACCTTATCATGTACTCTATTCCTGCGAGACCCATGACGTTGGCGATTTCGTGAGGATCTGCTATCGCTGTCGTGGTTCCTCGTGCAAGAATTGTCTTGGAGAATTCGACGGGCGATACCATCGATGATTCTATGTGCAAATGGGCATCAATAAGGCCAGGTACTACGTACGAACCTTCGAGGTCGATGACCTCCACGCCTTCTTCGTAATCGCCAATTCCGGCTATTCTCTTCCTGAAAAGAGCAAGATTCGCCTCTTCCACCTCGCCACTGAACACGTTGACTACTTTGCAGTTCTTCAGCAGAACGTCGGCCGGCTTATCACCCCGAGCTACAGGAATTATATCAATGATATTCATGCCAATCGCCTCCTTTTGAGGAGTTCTTGGAAAGAAAACAAGACCCCCGCATTGCAGGGGTCTCTCTATCATTCAAAAACACTCGTGACCCTTCTAGTCTTGATCTCTTCAGAGAGCTTCTCGATAAACGCGTCGAGTTCAATTGATCCAAGATCTTTTTCACTTCGAAGTCTTACCGATACGGTGCCGTACTCTCTTTCTCTATCCCCGACTATCAACATATAGGGCACTTTGAGCATCTGCGCGTCCCGAATTTTGTAGTTTGTGGATTTCTGCCTGTCATCAACCTCGACTCTGATCCCCTTGCCCTTCAGTTCAGAAGCCACTGACTCAGCGTATTCGACGTGTCTGTCGGCTATGGGGATAACTGTAACCTGGGTCGGAGCAAACCACGTTGGAAAGGCTCCTGCGAAGT
>WOZY01000257.1 GCA_011620045.1 Mesotoga sp. | reverse complement strand
TGCAATCGATGAGGACACGCGTAAAGAATTACTTTCAATCGCAGAGAATGAAACCGAAATAAAGGAACGATTCTACAAAGAACTGGAGTTCGGCACAGCCGGGCTTCGTGGAAAACTAGGTGCCGGTGACAACAGAATGAACAAATATACCGTCGCCAGGGCTACGCAGGGTCTGGCGAATCTCATTCTCTCAGGAAATCCAGAGTGGAGGGAAAGAGGCGTAGTAATTGCCCATGATTCGAGACATATGTCGCGAGCATTTGCCGAGATCGCGGCGGCTGTGCTCACTGCAAATGGCATCAAGGTATATTTGTTTGATGATATAAGACCCACACCGTTGCTGTCTTTTTCGGTCCTCGAACTTTCCACCATCTCGGGAATCATGATTACCGCCAGCCACAATCCCAAAGAGTACAATGGCTATAAGCTCTACTGGGAGGACGGCGCCCAGGTTCTCTCCAATATTGCAGATCGAGTCTATGAAGAAATGCGAAGAACCGAGCTGTTCGTTGGGCCAAGGATGATTGAACTTGATGAAGCTCGTACTAAAGGCCTGCTAGTTGAAGTAGGAGAGGAGCTTGACGATCTCTACATATCGAAGGTCTTGTCACTAACACTGAGAGACTCGGAAGATGAACTGGACAAGTCAATTAGAATAGTCTACACACCTTTGAATGGCACGGGAAACGTCCCCGTACGCCGTGTATTGCGTGAACGAGGTTTCAAAAATGTATTCGTTGTTCCAGAACAGGCGGGGCCAGATCCAGATTTCTCGACGGTCGGTTATCCAAATCCCGAAGACCCGAAAGCCTTTGCACTTGCCAGAGAAGTTGGGCTGGAAAAGCGTGCCGACATTCTTCTGGCAACCGACCCGGACGCCGACAGGCTAGCAGTAATGGTGAGAAAGAATGACGATTTCTTTCCCTTGAACGGCAATCAAACTGGCGCGCTCCTTGTCAACTACCTGCTTCTCTCCATGAAAGAGAAATCCTCTCTGCCCCGGGATGGATTCATCGTAAAATCCATTGTTACAGGAGACATGGCCAAAACTATTGCGGACAACTACGGGGTGAAGACTTACGAGACTCTCACTGGATTCAAGAATATCTGCGGCAAAGCCCTCGAAATAGAAGAGAGGAGAGAGGGTAAGTTCATCTTCGGCTACGAAGAAAGCATTGGATATGTTGCGGGCAACTTTGTAAGAGACAAAGATGCCGTTTCTTCATCAATGCTTCTTTGTGAAATGGCGGCTTACTTCCTGAAGAGAGGCAAGACGTTACTGAACGTTCTTGACGAGCTTTTTGTCAAATACGGAGTATTTACTGAAAAGCAGATCTCGATTGTTCTAGAAGGTGTTCAGGGACAGAAGCGAGTCAGGAAAATAATGAAAGAATATCGAAAGGAATACCCAACTGAAATCGGTGATTCAAAGATTGTGAAGTACATAGACTTTCTCAGCTCCACTGACACTGACATTCTCAGCGGAAGAACTGTTGAAACCGGGATCCCTGTATCAGACGTAATCAAGTTTTTGTTCGACGACGGCTCATGGTACGCGATAAGGCCTTCCGGGACCGAACCGAAACTCAAGATATACATTTATACTAGAGCAAAGGAAAGAGACGAAGCCTTAGCCAAACTAGAGGGCATCGAAAAGTAAGTGCTTGGCAAGATACAATCCATATAGTGGATCTCTTTCCTATTTGACCGGAGGCGGCGACTTGAAAATTTCTAGGAATCTGATAATGATCTTCCTGGCCATATGGGCCTTTTCGTACATATTCGGTGTGATTCTCACCGGGCGTTTTGTTGCCGATCAGAGCGGATACCTCTTTGCCGCTGTTTCTCGGAGTCTTCTGTGGCCGATTCTTATCGTAACTCACTTTCTCTTCCTCAGAAAGATTGAAAGGAGGGATTTTGATTACGTATGGCTTTTATCGCTCTATGCCATGTTCGCCGGCTGGATACTCTTCTCCGCTGGAGGGGTTGAAGGCCTGTCTCTGATTCTTTCGATTCCAATCGTGTTTCTTTCGGGTCAGCTTTTCAGACTGGGTAGACCGAACTACGGTGATCTGATCAAGCACATCAAATCAAGCTATCTAGGAAGTCTTTCCTTTTCGTTCAGTCTAGTGATTCTCCTCAGCAGTCTTTCGTTCTTCTCTTCCAAAGAAACAGCCTCGGTTCTTTTGCTGTTTCTACTGATCATCCCGGCCGTGTTGCTCACTCATTTCAGAGCAGACATTTTTTCGGGACTCGTCTTTGCCTGGTTCTCTTTTGCGACAGGTTTTGCCAATATTGGATTGGCCAATCAGGTTGCAGTGGCAGGATTTTCACTTGGACCGATCTTTCTGCTCCTCACTATCTTCTCTTGTATTCTCGCAAGCGAAGATCCATCAAAAAGGGTCTTTGCCATCGTCAATCCGCGCGAGCCGACGGATGAAGCTAATCTTAGAATTGAACCCGATCCAGACGAATCTAGACTGAAATAGTGCCTCTTATTACAGTAACGGCCTCTCCAAGAATAAGAATCCTGCTATTTGGAAGCAGTTCGAGATCTAGTTCTCCTCTTCTGGAGGAGAGCTGGCAGGCACTGAGGCTTTTCCTGCCAAGTTTCGCAGACCAGAACGGTCCGAGAACCGTATGTGCCGAACCGGTGACAGGGTCTTCGTTGATTCCCACCCAGGGAGCGAAATATCTCGAGTAGAAGTCGAACTTCTCGTCACCGGATGAAGTGACGATCAGTCCC
>WOZY01000087.1 GCA_011620045.1 Mesotoga sp. | reverse complement strand
TTATTCCTCCCTCAATGCAAATCTCAAACTGATTCCACGAACTATGGACTCCACTGGGGCTTCATTCTGACAGTTATCGCTTAGAAACTTGTTATCTAGAGGATTCTAATGTAGAATTGAGACGCTTACCTTACTAAGGAGGCTTGCGATGATTCGAAAATTCATAGCCTACTATCGGCCACATTTAAGGCTGTTCATACTTGATATGGCATGTGCTTTCATGATTGCGGGAATTGATCTGGTATTTCCCAGGTTCACTACTTTAGCGCTTGATAATTATATACCTTCCGGGAATATGAGAGGGATTGTCATTATCGCTGTAGTTATGGCGCTGCTCTTTGTTCTAAGAGCCGTTTTCAACTACGTGGTCAACTATTGGGGTCATGTTGTGGGGGTAAGAATGGAATATAACATGAGAAAAGATATCTTCTCTCATCTTCAAACGTTGTCCTTTAGTTACTTTGACAAAGTTAGAACCGGAAAGATTATGTCGAGGATAGTGAACGATCTGCGAGAGATTACAGAGCTTGCGCATCATGGCCCTGAGGATCTCTTCATTTCGACTGTTACTTTGGTTGGAGCTTTCTTTATTCTAATGCAGAATGACTGGAGGCTAACTCTGGTTGTTTTTGCCTATATTCCTTTTATGATTTGGTATGGCGTCAAGAAGAGACAGAAGATGGCAAAGGCATTCAGATTGGTGAGGAAGAAGATAGCCAATGTAAATGCACAGCTCGAAAACAGCATTTCCGGTATCAGGGTAGCTCAGTCATTTACCAATGAGGAGTTCGAAAAAAACAAGTTCGATCTTGGGAACCAGGAGTTCAAAGAATCGAGGCAGTTCGCTTTCAAATCGATGGCAGAAATGACAACCGGTATCGATCTGATGATGAACATGCTCAAAGTAACAGTTCTTGCATTTGGAGGTTACCTGACTTATTCTGGCGAGATAACTGTCGGAGGCTTTGTAGCATACTTTCTCTACGTCGATCTGTTTCTGCAGCCGATACGGAGGCTTATGCAGTTTGCGCAACAATATGAAGACGGTATGTCCGGTTTTGAGAGGTTTGTGGAGATAATGGAAACGAAGTCCAGTATCACTGACTCTCCCGATGCGATTGAGTTGACCGATGTCAAGGGAGACATCAGAGTAGAAGAAGTATCCTTTGCCTATGAGGGCGGAGTAAACGTCCTTAACAATGTTAGCCTCCATATTCCTGCAGGAAAAATGGTCGCTCTTGTTGGACCTTCAGGAGGAGGAAAGACAACGCTTTGTCACCTGATTCCTAGGTTCTATGATGTTACGAGCGGAAAGATTACAATAGATGGAACAGACATTCGTGATGTTACTCTGAATTCGTTGAGGAGCCAAATTGGGATTGTTCAGCAAGACGTTTTTCTTTTTGCAGGAAGTATTAGGGATAATATTGCTTATGGTAAGGGCGACGCGTCAGATGAAGAGATAATTGAAGCGGCCAAAAGAGCAAACATCCATGATTTCATTCTGAGTCTAGAACACGGATACGATTCATATGTCGGTGAAAGAGGCGTTATGCTTTCCGGAGGGCAAAAACAGCGAATATCGATTGCTCGAGTGTTCTTGAAGAATCCGCCCCTTCTAATCCTTGATGAAGCTACTTCTTCACTGGACAATGAGACTGAACTTAAGATACAGGAATCTCTTGAAGCTCTCTCGAAGGGACGCACGACCCTTGTAATTGCGCACAGACTTTCGACTATAAAGAATGCCGACGAGATAGTTGTGATAACCAGTGACGGAATAATCGAAAGAGGCAGCCATGATGAACTTCTTAAGAAGGGCGGACACTATGCGAGACTTTACAGAGCGCAGTTTAAGGGTTACATACCAGATATGTGATCGCTTCGTTCCGTATTCGCGTATATGTCGAGTGGACTGAGGACAGTTGAGACAAACTCTTCGAGGAGTCTTTTCAGATTATCTCGAAATGAATTGCCAAGATAGTTCTCTCAGCAGTTTTTCAACGTTTTGACAATGTTGATGGTCCGAGGAAGCAAGTTGCATACGACCTGACAATGCAGAAGAATAATGTGTCCCTTCTAGAGGTGATTCATAGAGTTACAGTCTTTCTGCTTTTTCCAGTCATTAGACCCTTCGGTTTGGAGAAATAGCTTTTCACCACCTAGACAATTATGGCCAGACTGTCCATTTGGGTTTATTTGTTATACTTGAATGCTAGCAGGAGTTCCGTGGAGGGATGCTTATGGATATTGAAAGGGAGTTTCTTTTCAGATGGTATGAACGGCAGCTGCTAGTCAAGGGAGTGACAAGATCTTTCCTTCTGCGACTGGCAGAGGAGACATTCGGCGGACTCTCGGGTACGATGGAAGAGATGGTAGCGGAATTGTTAATAAGGAGCGGTCTTTCCGGTATTACAAGAGATTTTCCGAGACAAAAAATCCTTCCATTTTACTCACCTTTGATCTACAGGCAGAAAGAAACTATGGAATTCAGAGATGGAGATGAAATAATGATTTCGGAAGATGATGGGAAGAAAGTCGTAAGCTTTCCACATACTCTGCCGATATTGTTTTCGCCGGTAATTGCCGGAAGAGTGTTTTTCTGGTTTATGAATGAGGTTTCAAGTAAAACTCCTGTCGAAGAGCTTCCCGTGAATCTCGAGAAAATCTCCCGAAAGGGAAGGGTAATGGTTGTTGGAGCTGGGGGATTAGGGAGTCCGTTGATAAAGACCTTACTAGAGAACGGTAT
>WOZY01000015.1 GCA_011620045.1 Mesotoga sp. | reverse complement strand
GGATTCGAGGACATTGTGATTTCTGTTAAGTCTTCATCGGTATCAGAGACTGTGAGTGCAAATAAATACCTGTTCGAGAAGACCGATTATCCGCTTCACCTTGGTGTTACAGAGGCAGGTTTTGGGCTTGATTCGACCGTAAAGTCTTCTATTGGTATTGGCACACTCTTGCTCAAGGGCATTGGAGACACCATAAGAGTATCGATGTCGGGTGACCCTGTTCAAGAAATAGAGGTTGGATTGAGCATTCTCAAGTCGCTGGGACTGAGAAAAGGTGTCAATATTATCTCCTGTCCAACCTGTGCAAGAACTGAAATAGATGTTGAAGCTCTTGCCAGAAAAGTCAAGAACTGGGTAGGAAGTATAGATTCCGACCTTTCGGTTGCGGTAATGGGCTGTGTAGTTAACGGAATTGGAGAGGGTAGTGAGGCAGACATTGGGATCGCTGGTACGGCCTCGGGCGGGGTGATATTTGTCAGAGGCGAGATCGTAGAAAAAGTGCAAAGTGAAAACCTTGAAGTTAGATTTCGACATTGGTTTGATGAACTTTTGTCGGGAGGTGATAGATGAAAGTCACAGTAATCGGAGCTGGAATGGTAGGTTCGTCAATTGCATATGCAACAATGATAAAAGGTATTGCAAGAGAGATAGCGCTTGTTGATGTAAATACAGAACTTGCAGCAGGTCAGGCAATGGACCTAAGTCACGGAAACGCGTATGTGAGACCGGTGAAGATATCCGGTGGAAGTTACGATGTGTCGGCAGATTCCGATGTTGTGGTTATTACCGCCGGTAGGCCTCAAAAAGTGGGAGAGAGTCGCCTCCAGCTTCTGAAAGACAACGCTGAGATTGTCGAAAATGCGGTTAATGAATCTCTTTCATTCAGCAAGGAGCCAGTCTTCCTTGTGGTTTCAAATCCGGTGGACGTGCTTACTTGGGTTGCATGGAAGAAGTCGGGCTTCCCGAGAAACAGGGTAATAGGTTCAGGGACAACTCTGGATACGGCGAGACTCAGGCGAGAAGTTGTTTGAAGAGACCAAGACTGCTGCCAATCGAATAATTGAGAAGAAAGGCTCGACTTACTACGGAATAGGACTGGCTGTATCTAAAGTACTTTCAACTATTCTGAACAATCAGCGCTCTGTTCTCACCGTGTCATCGGTTCACGAGGAATTTGAAGGATTGAGAGACGTACCTTTCAGTGTTCCCACAATTCTTGGTCGAAATGGAGTAGAAAGAGTTTTGAGAATCGGCCTTTCAGAAAAGGAGATTGAAGGACTCTCTAAGTCAGCAGGCATTATAGCCAGTGCAATAGAAAGCCTTATGAAGTGAGGAGGGATTAGCATGAAAAGAGTTTTGCTTGTTGCAATCGTAATTCTAAGTGTTTCCGTATTTGCTACCTCGGTTTCGTACGATCCTCAGGGACTGATGTTCATGAGCAGACCGGGAGCAAGTATAAACGTGAACGTGAGTTTGAACAAAGGGATGGGATCAACTTACTATGGCGGTGAATCTCTGGGACTATCTTTCTCGGTCGACAGAAGCGCATATGTAGCGGTCCTAGACATCGATCCGTCAGGGCAGATTCAAGTTCTCTTTCCCAATGTCTACGACCAGGACAATTACGTTCAGGGAGGAAGGACCTACACTTTACCGACCGATAGGGCAACGACAAAGTACAATCTTCAGATTCAGTCTCAAAGAGGAAGAGAAACAATCGTAGTTGTCGCTTCTTCTTCTCCGCTGAACTTTCTTGGAAACGTGTTCTCCTTGTTTGACAGATACCCTTTTCCTTACTTAAGCCAGAATATAAACAACCTTTCGGTCGTAATTGATCCCGTGTTCAACACGGACTGGGGAATGGGTTACACATACTTCTATAATAGCTATGTGCCTTTTACTGTAAGGACAACAATCAGAGCAGACAGAAACGACGCTAACGTGTATGTCGATGGGATTTTTATGGGGAAGTCGCCGGTCACAACGACTCTGGAAACCGGGACTCACACAATCTACTTATACACCGACAGAAATCTTGTGTACGGTCCTGCAACTATTAACGTACAGCCTGGCTCAAGCGATTTCCAGTTCTCCCTCTTGCCAAACTACATTTACGGCTATCTAGAAGTGACATCGATTCCCGATGGCCAGGTTTATGTCGATGGACAATATGCTGGCGATACACCCTACAGAGACTTTGAAAAGGTCGGAAGTCATACTGTTACTGTCTCCAAATGGGGTTACCACGACGCAAAGCAAAATGTCTATATCAACAGAGAAATGACGACTTCAGTCGATTTAAGGCTCACGGAAAAGACCGAAGAGGAGAAGAATACGGACAACATCATTCTTTTCTCGATAATCGGTGTTCTAGTCGCAGGAATTGTCATTGCAATAGTGCTTGGCGCTTCCAACTAAGAGTGTCCCGAGAGGGGCACTTTTCTCTTAGATGAAGCAGAAGTCGAAGGCATATGTCAATTTATTACTGGTAGTGATTTTCTGGGGAATGACCTTTCCGGTACAGAAGAACATACTGGAAGGGCTTTCTCCAGTATTCTATAATGCGCTTCGGTTTTCGATTGCCCTGGTTGTCCTGGTTCCTCTGAGGAAGAAGCTTGGTCTGAAACTGAGAAAGAAGAGCCTCTCCCAGGGTCTGATTCTAGGGCTTTTCCTTTCCGGAGGATATGTATTTCAAACGTGGGGACTGGTTTACACCACGGCATCGAAGAGCGCTTTCATTACCGCACTGTACGTGGGG
>WOZY01000002.1 GCA_011620045.1 Mesotoga sp. | reverse complement strand
GTAGTATAGCCTGGCCCTGACTCCCTTCAGTCCTCCAAGTCTTGAGAGATCCGAGGGTTTCAGGTATTCAAGTATCCACTCCATTTCAATACTCGTACGAGCATCTGGATTTTCTCTCAGTTCAGGTGAACGGGCAGCCTCGATCGTTTGATAGGTGCTAACTATTCCTGCTTTGGCCAGCCTATCCATAACTATTTGATCGTAGTTTGAAAATTTATCGAGTCTGAGTGCCTTCCTCTTCGCCGAAATTTCTTTTTCACGAAGTTCCGAAACAAGTGCAGAAAGAAAGGGCTTTGAAAGAAAAACGAAAGAAAAAAGCGATGCTTCGCAGTTTGTTGCTAAGATTCTCTTCTTTTTCACACGCAGCGACGAATCTTAGAATGTCATCTGTTTCAGTCTCTTTAATAGACTTATTCCTGGTGTTACGGAGGAATTGTTCGAACAAACAACATCCGCCACTATACTATCAATAACATTCTGCTTCTTTCCTTCCTTCAGCTTAAGGAAAGCTGCAAAATCTGCCCTAATTGTTATCCGATCACCTCTATCATATGCAAAGTGCAGAACGCTGACAGAGAAGTTGGCGGATGCGATACTCTATCAAGTGAATCATCCAGGAGAGTTTACAGCTTCAACAGTGATTTGTGGCAGGAGATTCATTACATCATCGAACCTGCAGAGTTCGGTACCTGGGGTCATGACGGCAGCAGAACTCGCTGCTCCTGCCATTTTCAAAGCAACTTCACTTCGCTCGCCCAATTCTCTCGACAAGCAGTAAGCTGCAAGAAAAGAGTCTCCTGCCCCCACTGCGCTCTTGACGGGAACTTCGGGCACCCTTATTCGATAGAAGCTTCCACCGATAAGTGCAAGGGCTCCCTCTCCTCCCATAGTGACAAGGACCTCCTCGATCGAATACTTGTCTGAGACCTCAAATAGAGCTCTTCTTATATTGGTCTCTCCATGAAGATCCCGATTCAACAACCTCTGTAGTTCATGCAAATTTGGCTTGATTCCTCTGGGGCCAGCTTTAACGCCTTCGATTAACGGTTCTTTGTCGGAATCTATGTAGACGTTGACTCCAATGTCTCTCATCCTTGAACAAAGTCGAGCGTATATATCGCTGCTTACTCCTTCAGGAACACTTCCGCACATAAGAAGATAGTCTCCTTTTCTCAACAAGGTATCGATCGTCTTACCTAGTTTTTCTATTTCCCTTTCCGAAATTACCGGGCCCGGAAGACTCATCCTGTATTGACCACTTCCAGTCTGTACTAGAATGTTAGTCCTTGTTTCTTCTTCACTTCTTACCGATGCATAAACGACTCCCTCCTCATCAAGCATCTCTTCTATGATCTTTCCGGTATGACCTCCAAGAAAAGCTATTGAGACCGAATGACCTCCAAGTTCATTTATTACACGTGACACGTCGACACCCTTACCTGCAGGGTAGTCCTTGACTCTATCTACCCTTACCGTATCGTCCTCGATTAAGGAGTCTGTATATAAGAATCTATCGAGCGCTGCGTTCAAAGTCAGTGAGAAAATCACTACTTGTACCTCCTATATTCTACCGAGACGGTAATTGATAATTCCGAGTACAACAATCACGCTTGTCTCGACTCTCAGAGTCCTTCTTCCCAAAGAAACGGAAGTGCATCGGGTTGATATGTCCCTAATCTCCTCCGGTGCGAAACCCCCTTCGGGTCCTACGATCAATCGCAGTTTTCTTTCAACGGCAAGTTCTTCTTCTACTTCTGCTAAAGGCCTGCCGCCGAATTCCAGAAGCAGATTGAATGATCCTTCAAGAGGAAGAGTTTCGGATATTTTAATCTCGGGAATGTAAGGATTAACACTCTGCTTAGCAGCTTCCTTTGCGACTGCATTGAGCTTAGTCAACTTACTTTGATCAACTCTGGAAACCGATCTAAGGCTGCTGAACAACTCGATTCTGTCTACACCCAATTCTGTAGCCTTCTCTATCAGAATATGTAGCCGTGGCCACTTCGTCGCTGCCACGGCTACAGTAATACTCTTACCGTCTTTCTCGACGTACTCGCGCTCGATAACAATTCCCGAAGCAGATGATTTCCCAAGTTCTTCGAGCACAAATCTGTAAATGGTTCCTTTGCCATCAATGCCCGTTAGCTTATCACCGGGTCTTGCTCTGGTCACTCTCAGATGCTTGGTTTCACTGCTATCTAGAATGACTCTGTTGTCTTCGGGCAGAACAATGAAAGCATTGGGCAACTAACCAATGACCTCCTGCCTCATGTATGGTACGAGGACTTTGGGCACATCGATCTTTCCGTCACTTCTCTGATAGTTCTCAACTATTGCTACCAGGGTCCTTCCAACGGCCAGTCCCGAGCCATTCAAACAGTGTACAAACTTCAGTTTGTTGTCACTGTCTCTGAACCTTATGTTGGCTCGTCTTGGCTGGAAGTCCTCAACGTTTGAACAGGAAGAAATCTCTCTATAAGTGTTGTAAGAAGGCAACCAAACTTCAAGATCATAAGTCTTGGCCGAAGCAAACCCGATATCCCCGGTACAAAGAGCAACTACCCGGTAAGGGAGTTCCAACTTCCTAAGAACATCTTCAGCGTCGGCCGTAAGATTCTCAAGCGCATCGTACGACTCGTCGGGATGGGTAAACCAGACAAGCTCCACCTTGTCAAATTGGTGTACTCTTATCATTCCACGAACATCCTTTCCGTACGATCCGGCCTCTCTCCTGAAGCATGCACTGTAAGCCGTGTATTTCT
>WOZY01000064.1 GCA_011620045.1 Mesotoga sp. | reverse complement strand
TATCAAGCCGTTGGGTAGGGGTGGATTCGGTTTAACTTATCTATGCTTTGACTTTCACAAGGGAAATAATGTCGCCGTGAAAGAGTTCTTTCCCAGAGGTGTAGAAAGAGAAGGCAACAACGTCAAACCGGTGAGCGATGACCTGAGAGAGATCTATTTCGACAAGCTTTCATCCTTCTCTGAGGAATTCACAATAATGTCCAGAATCGAAGATGACAGAGTTGTTAAGGTTCTAGACCTTTTCACAGAGAATAACACCGCTTACTATGTGATGGAGTTCATAAGTGGAAAGACTTTGAAGGATTCAGTAAAAGACGAGGGCGTGATGAACGATGCAAAGGCTTTTGAAGTGCTAGACAGCATACTTGAAGGAGTATCGTCTATTCACGAAAGAGGTTATATTCATGGCGACTTAAAACCTACCAACGTAATGCTCACAGATGATGGAAAAGTAAAAGTAATGGATTTCGGTGGAGCCTGTCTAAAGGATGTGTTCCTTATTTCTCTCTCGAAAGTGGTTTCCCTCAGTTACACTTGTCCCGAGAAATTCTATTCTTCTTCGCCACCAAACTACTCATGGGATGTGTATTCAGTTGGGGGGATTCTATACTTTCTTCTGAGTGGAGAGGATCCTGTTCCATCGACAGAAAGGGTTAAGGGAGTACCTCTCATCTTCGATACGTTTTCAAGAAGAGCCAAGCGAATTCTCGGCAAATCAATGGCATTACTCTCAGAGAAAAGGTACTCTGATGCGACCAGTTTCAGAAGGGCCTTGAAGTCAAGATTCTTTGGATTCTGATTCAGCGCCTGGCAATCAGGTCGTATACATTTACCATTTCTTCTGAAAGGTCAGAGAATTCTTCGATTTCTTCCAGAAGGCGGAGAAACATCTCTTTGACTTTCATTTGGGCTTCCTCAAGGGATTCGAACGAAAGTATAGTGAGTTTGTCTTGTTTACCATCTTTTCCCGGCGTCTTTCCAAGCTCGGTTTCGGTAGATGTTACATCTTTTATGTCATCCATCATCTGAAACAATTTGCCGAATCTCAGCCCGAGTTGGCGCATTTGAACGAGTTTCTCTTCCTTTTTCCCGGCAAATGGAGCTGCGAAACAGAACCCGAAAAGAGAACCTGTCTTGGCACTGTGAATCCTCTCCATTTGTTCTCTTGACTTGTTTTCGGGAAAGACGTCTTCGAACTCACCTTTAACAACCTCCAAAGAAGTCTCTTGCCAGAGTTTCAATAGCTTCAGCTTAGAACTGCTTTCGATATCTAGAGAAGAGAGGAGTTCTGAGGGGTACAACATAAGGAAATCCCCGGCCAATATGGCCTTGCACTCACCGAATTTCACGTGACTAGATGGTAAACCCCGCCTTGTTGTATCGTTGTCTATTGCAGGGAGATCATCGTGGATCAAACTTCCGCTATGGAAGAGTTCCACAGCAATTCCTGTCTTTAAAGCATTTTCCTCCCCAAAGTCAGTGAATCTCGATAGTTCCCAGATAAGATACGCTCTGAGTCTCTTTCCACCAGCCAGAGGGGTATAAGAGACTACTTCTTTCAAAGGTTCATAAAGGTCTAGTTCATCGAGAAACCTTCTGAGATTCATGTTGAAAAAGGGTGTAAATTCAGCTAGATTCATTGTTCTCGTCTTTTCCTCTAAAGTGTTTTTTGAGCTCTTCAATGTCAAGATTTTCAACGAACTTCTTGAAGCCTTCATTTTCCTCTTCCTGACCGTGCTGAAGAGTGTCAGTCTGAAGGTTGCTCAGATCGATTGAACTCTCCGCGAATACAGCATCTTCTACGAAAATTGGGAAACCATTCTTAACGGCAAGCACTAGACAGTCCGATGGGCGAGCATCTATTACGTGCAATTGACCGTTCCGATCCTGCAGATGTAGAGTCGCGTAATAGATATTGTCTTTTACCTGCCCAATCACCGCCTTTTCGAAAGTACCCCCAAGTTGTGAGACTGTATTTAGAAAGAGATCATACGTCAAAGGCCTCGGAAAGTCTTTTCCACTAACAGCAAGGGCAAGAGCCTCTGCTTCAAATGGGCCGATCCATATTCCAAACCCTTTGTTTGTCTTTTCAACTTCCAGTATGACTACCGGGGAATTACTCTGGTCGAGAGCCAACCCTCTAAGTCTTACCTGCAACATAAAACCCACCTCAATTTCTAAGTGATTCCAATGCATCTCTAATTATATTATAGACTCCTTCGCTGAACTCTTTTTCGGAAGCGAAATCTTCCGGCAAAACCGGCTTAGATATGGCAAGAGAGATCCTTGACGGAGTGATAAGAAAACTGTTCTTCTGCAGAAGATTACGAGTTCCGTCTAGAGCCACTGGGATGACTTTTACTCCAAGTTTGAAAGGTATTGAAAGACTCCCTTCTTTGAATTCTCCAATTTCACCGGTTGTGCTGCGGGTTCCTTCCGGAAAAAGCAGAATTGTCCCGTCCTCTTTCAGTATTCTGAAGATCTTTCTCATAGCACCTGCTGTTTGCGATCTGTTTCCCCTCTCAATGTATACTCCGTCAAGAGCGCTTATGAACCAGTTGACACCTGGAATTCTCGACAGCTCTTTCTTTGCTATGAAAGATATTTCCGGATAGACGTAGCCAGGTATGAGCGGTATGTCGAAGGCGCTTTGATGATTTGCGACGATTACCATTGGTCCTTTCTGGGGCACATTTTCCTTACCTGCTACCCTGACCTTTGATCCCGAAAGTACAAAGGCAGCTCTGCCAAATCTCGAGACTTCTCTCGAGATGAAAGTCTTTCTCTCTTTCTTCCCTTTCATTTTGCCTATCAAGTTTCCGATAAGGATCACGATTCCTCCATAGACATAGATGTAAAGGACTCCAAGCACGGCTATCCAGACAGTGACTACCAGACTAAGTAGCTTTTTCAGGAATCTCAATTCCCCTACCTCCAATATCTCACCATTCTTCATTCTGTACATTTTCGACTTGTTCAGGGATTTCGTCGTCAAGTCTTCAAAGTCCAGCCCGGCTTCTACCCGGTTGATGTCAAATAGTCTTGCCTTTGTTGCGGGACTCGACGGCACGAACACCGTACAACAGTCTTCATAAGGCAGTATTGACGTCTCAAACGTCCCGATTCTCTTGGCAAGCTCTATAGTCTCGATTTTATCGTAAGTGAGCAAAGGCCTGAGCACTATCAAATCTGTCTGTTCTTCAATTACTCTTAGATTCTCGAGAGTTTGACTCGCCACCTGGCCAAGGTTCTCTCCTGTCACGACAGCGATTATCCTATTCATTTCAGCAATTCTGCTTGTGATCCTCATCATTAACCTTCTCTGACAGACAAGGCTATATCTCTCTTCAACATGTTTGTGAACGGCAATCTGAGCTTCTGTGAAGTGAATTGAATATAGTCTAAACTCCCTGCCTCCATTGTATAGGGAAAGGGATTTCGCAAGAGAGAGAACTTTGTCGAAAGCCTTCTCTCCGGTGTATGGCGGACTGGAGAAGTGAATGGCGTCGAGATCTAATCCCCTCTTCTGGGCGAGCCAACCGGAGACGGGACTATCGATTCCTCCAGAAAGCAGCAGAATAGCCCTACCGCTTACTCCGACAGGGAGACCTCCGTTCGCACTTGTTTTTCCGCATGAAATGAGAACTCCTTCATCCCTTACCTCAATCTCGATCTTGAAATTCGGATTGTGAAGATCGACGGAAGTCTCGGGGATCTCTTCAAGAATCCGCTCCCCCACAAGAGGATTTAGTTCGACGCTTTTCAAAGGAAATCGCTTGTCGAGCCTTCGCGTCTCTACTTTAAAGGTTCTGTTACCCCTCTCGACCTCCCTCTTTGCAAGGTCGGTGGAAGTCAAATAAATGTCCTCAAGATCGTAAGTTGTCCACGTCCCCAAACTGTAGTTCTGGATCCCAAATGTCCGAGACATTACTTCCATGGCCGTTTGCAGCTTATCAGAAGGCACAGTGACAATTATTCGCCCCCTGATCCTTTCGACAGTCGACTTTCCTAATTGTCTCTTTATGTTGTTTGACAGGACCTTTTCGAAGAGTTTTCTGTTTCCCTGCTTTAGAGCAATTTCGCCATATCTCACTACTACGAATCTATCCATGAAGTACCTCCAGGTTGTTTTTATTATTGTAGTTATATAATATTCCTATCATACAATCTTACTTAGGAGGTGTTCCTTTACATGAAGAAACTGGTATTAATCTCTTTCTTGGTTCTGTTTTCATCACTCTTTGTTGCTTCGGATTTCGAGACGCTCCAATCTGAGTTTGTTCAGATAAGGGCTGTACAGAACACTGAACTAATGGCCAACTTCATAGAGAGACTCGAGTCAGAGGATTTGGAAGACATAGAAATTCTCACGTTGCTTGCAGATTCTCACAGAGAATATGCAAACTGGATAGAAGACAAGAAAGATAGAGAAACTCACTATGAGAAAGCAAGGGAGCTTGCAGAAAAGGCTATAGACATGGACGATTCCTATGGGATGGCCTACTACGTCAAAGGGGCGGCGATAGGACAGCTTGCTCAGATGGCTGGGATAATTCAATCTATCTTCCTGATTACCGACTTCGATAAGAGTATAGATAAGGCTATGGAACTAATGCCAGACAGTCCATTTCCCTTTATTGCCAAAGGTATGAGAGATAGGGATACGCCCTGGCCATACCGAAATTACGGAAAGTCGGAAGAACGAT
Organism: Mesotoga sp.; assembly: GCA_011620045.1. Taxonomy (GTDB): domain Bacteria; phylum Thermotogota; class Thermotogae; order Petrotogales; family Kosmotogaceae; genus Mesotoga. The sequence continues at coordinate 8,576 of WOZY01000064.1, read as the reverse complement.
TCCTGAAGGCCATTGAAAACGATCCTGCGTATATCAATAGTTACTACGAGCTTGCCCTCCTTTATCAGGTATGGAAAAAGAAGGATTTGGCCGCACAATACTACAGGAAGGTTCTTGAGATGGAAATTCAGACCGATTTCGTGGCTGAAGGCCAGGAGTCGAAGGAAAAGGCTAAGAAGTGGCTGGAAGATAACGGATACTGATGCTTTACAGAATCATCTTTTCTCTCGTTCCACTTGTTCTGATGCCGTTTCTTAATTACTCGTTTTTGTTTTCGGCGACAGCTGCTTTTCTAGTTTTCATGGGCATGATTCTTGGAAACAAGACAGTTCGTGTTTCGAGAATCCAGAATCTTACCCTTTTTCTCTTTTATGTTGTTCTCGTATTTGGCTACTTTCAAGATACAACTGGCACAATGTACGGAGGTGAAGTTCTTATTCTCGCCGCGGCGCAAGCAGTATCGGGATTCTACGGATTTCTTCACCATAAGAAGCTGTTGGCGGTTGCCTTTTCACTTTTGTATTGGACTCTTGTTGGAGTGGCGATAGGCAGAATCGCAAATGTTAGGTTGGGAAGTGGCGGAATCATGCTTGCTGCGGTTCTAATGATTTTAGTTGCGGGTCAGGATCTTAGAAGAATTCTGAAACCCATTGCGAGGACTCCTTTTGAACGGGATGGTGAAGACAAGTATGAGTAGAACGGAGAGAATCAGAATTGGTATTGTTCAGTTCAAAGCAGATAATGATGAGCCTGGTGAGAATCTGGAGAAGGCGACAAGCTATATTGAGAGCCTTGTTGAAGAAGATGTGAACATTGTTGTTCTTCCAGAGATGTTTAACAGCGGATATGGAACCGATGAAGCCACTGTCAAAAATGCAGTCGAGATGCAGTAGGAGACAGAAGAAGTTCTTTCGGCGCTTGCCGATTACAATGACATTGCCATTGTTGGCGGAATGGTGAACAAGACGAAAGACGGTCTTTTCAATTCCACTGTAATAATGCTTCCTTATCTTGAAGCGGTCTACTACAACAAAACTCACCTTTTCCGCGAAGAAAAAAAAGTCTTCACTCCTGGCAAAGAATTCAGGTCTTTTGAGTATTTGGGTGTGAAGTTTGGACTACTTATGTGCTATGAAATCGGGTTCCCCGAAATCTCAAGAAAACTCTGCAGGCAAGGAGCCGAGGTTCTCTTGGTTCCATTCGCTTTTGGAAGAGAGAGAAAAACGATTTACGAAACTGCGACCAGAGCTCGTTCAATTGAGAACGGGTGCTTCCTTGCGGCGGCCAGTCAAGTTGGATCGAATAAGTCTATGAACTTTGTCGGAGAAAGCAGAATCGTTTCGCCTTCAGGGGAAATCATTGCAGATTGTGGTGACGCAGAAGGTTTTGTTTTTGCCGATGTTGACTCCAAGCTTGTCAAGAGATATCGATTCAACGAGAGTCGCGATTCTCACGGGTATTTTTCTAACTTCAGAGACGATCTATACGTTTGAAACCCGGTTGACAGGTTCATTCCCATGAGATACAATAAATACCGTTAGTGGGCCGTTAGCTCAGCAGGCAGAGCGATTGATTCTTAATCAATAGGTTGCAGGTTCGATCCCTGCACGGCTCACCAGAGAGTGTAAACTAAGTGGAGATTTTCTCCCACCCCCGCCCGAAGGTTGAGGGGTCAATACCTTAAGAATTAGGTTATTGACATGGCGGGATATTCCGCCAATTTTTTTTGAGAGGTGATGTAGTATCGCAAGAGGTGATTCAACACCGAAAAACAATGAAATAATGACGAAGACGGTGAGACTTGTTGACATTAACGGGGAACAGCTGGGTGTTGTCCAGACATCAGAAGCGCTTAAGATTGCCAGAGAAAAGGGTCTAGATCTAGTTCTTGTGGCACCAGCGGCAAATCCGCCGGTAGCAAGAATCATGGATTACGGAAAGTATAAGTACGAAAAGGACAAGCGAAAGAAGGAAGCCAAGAAGAAGACCAAGCAGTCACAGCTTAAAGAGATGAAATTCAGGATCAGGATTGATGAGCATGATTTCCAGACTAAGACGAACAGGATCAAAGAATTCCTTGAAAAGGGAAGTAAAGTTAGGGTCGTCATAATGTTCAGAGGCAGGGAAATCGTCTTTTCAGATAAAGGAAGAGAGATTCTCGAAAGAGTTGCAGATCAGCTACAGCAGATTTCCGATATCGATCGGCCTCCAAAGTTGGAGGGAAGAGATATGTGGATGATTCTCAAGCCAAAGGCAGCTCCTCAAGGAGGTAAAGATAATGGGCAACAAAGTAAAAATGAAGACTCATAAGGCAAGTGCCAAAAGGTATAAGGTTACCGGTAGTGGAAAGATCATGAGGAACCAATCTGGAACTGGTCATAATACCGGTAAGAAGAGTGAAAGCAGTCGCCGCGAGGCTCGAAAATGGAAGCTGGTCGAAGGCGGATACGAGAAGAAAGTCAAGAAAAGCCTGGGCATTTGACCCTTTTGAGAGGTGAGATTTAGATGCGTGTAAAAGGTGGAGTAAATTCAAAGAAGAAAAAGCTGAAATATTTGAAAGCTGCGAAGGGTTATAGGGGTGCCCTGAGCAGAAGATACAGGCTGGCTAAGCAGTTTTACATAAGATCCGGTGTCTATGCTTATGCAGGAAGAAAGATAAGGAAGAGAGATTTTAGAAAACTCTGGATAACCAGGATCAATGCCGGTGCACGAATCGCGGGCACCAAGTACAATGATCTGATACATGGTTTGAAAATTGCCGGTGTAAACATCAACAGAAAGATGCTTGCAGACCTTGCGGTCAATGACTTCGACACGTTTAGGGAGTATTGCGAGATCGCCAAATCGGCACTGAACGGAGGTTAAAAGGGGCTTAGGCCCTTTTTTTTTGAGAGGAGATGAGACAATGGAATACTCTGCTAAGAGGATAGGGAAGATGGCCTTCTACGCAAAAACCCCCTCAGGTCATGATATATATATGGACGCCAGGGAAGCTTCAGGAGGAGATGGTTCAGCACCAAGCCCGATGGAGACCGTTTTGGCTGCACTGATGGGGTGCACGTCGATGGATGTTGTTTCCACACTCTCCAAGATGAAGATCAACGACTACGAATACTCGATTTCTGCAAACTATGAGTATGCCAAAGAGCATCCAAAAGTCTTTACAAGTATTGAACTCGTCTACCATTTCTCCGGCAAGAATCTGCCTAGAGACAAGATTGAAAAAGCAGTGAATCTCTCGCAGGAAAGATATTGTTCTGTCTATGCGATGCTGAATAAGTCGGTAGATATTACAATGAAGATTGAATATGAGGGTGAAGAGAATTGAATTCTCAAGAGATGGCTGAAACAATGGAGAAGATCAGAAACAACGTCAAGTCAATAAAGCACAAAATACTTGTAATGTCAGGAAAAGGTGGAGTGGGAAAATCCACTGTTGCAGTGAATTTGTCGCTAGCTCTTGCGGATGAGGGATTCAGAACGGGGCTTATGGATATAGATCTTCACGGTCCGAATGTGGCGAGAATGGTTGGACTGAAACAACAACCTGAAGTCATAGAGAATCAGATCTTTCCCCCAGAGGTCCTGCCGAATCTCAAGGTAATAAGCATTTCCAGTTTTGTTGAAGAAGATACTCCGGTAGTATGGAGAGGTCCTATGAAGACAACGGCAATATATCAGTTTCTAGGCGACGTTGCGTGGGGTGAGCTTGACTTTCTAATAATTGATTCTCCTCCAGGTACAGGAGACGAGCCGCTCACTGCTCTCCAGACTCTTTCCGACATAATGGCTCTTGTGGTGACGACACCTCAGGCCGTTGCCGTTCAGGACGTGAAAAGAGCGATAAATCTAGTCAAGACCATGCACAGAAGACCTATTGGCATTGTTGAAAATATGTCATACATGAAATGTCCACATTGCGGAGAAGTTATAAGGCTGTTTGGAGAAGGTGGTGGAAAGGATCTCGAGAATCTCTTTGACATCCCGCTTCTAGGTTCCCTTCCATTTGATCCGGCGCTGGTAGGATTTTCGGACATAGGCAAGAGTATTGTGACACACATGAGGGGTTCCGAGCTTGAAGTCGCCTATCGAGAGACAGTAAAAGAGATAATTCAGAGGGTGAAGCTGTAGTGGGTAAGTTCAAGAGCATGACGCTTGAATGGAAAGAAGACCGACTGATACTCATCGATCAAAGAAGTCTTCCTTCACGGGAAGAGTTTGTTGAATGCTTAACTCACGAAGACGTATATCTTTCAATCAAGAACATGGTTGTCAGAGGTGCGCCGGCAATAGGCGCAAGTGCAGCATTTGGTTATCTTCTCGGTGCAAAAGAGGCTCAAGCCGGTTCTGAAGAGATGTTTTTCAGGCACATGATTTCAGTCAAGAAAAGACTTTCAGAGAGCAGACCTACGGCCGTGAATTTATTCTGGGCTCTTGATAGAATGGAAAGGACGCTTAATTCGCTGCGAAAGCTGGAAAGGAAAGATCTAATTGCATCTCTCGAAAGCGAAGCACTGAGAATTGCCACTGAAGATATCGAGATCAATAAGGCAATAGGGAAGAACGGGGCAGCAATTGTGAGAGACGGTGATGGAATACTCACTCACTGTAACGCCGGAGCTCTTGCAACAGTTGACTATGGTACGGCGCTCGGAGTAATGCGAGCTGCAGTTCAACAGGGCAAGAAGATCTCTGTTTACGCCGATGAAACACGTCCTTATCTTCAGGGGGCGAGACTGACGGCATGGGAGCTTATGAAATCGGGGATCGACGTTACGGTCATCTGTGACAATATGTCTGGATGGGTAATGAAAAAGGGACTGGTAGATCTAGTACTAGTTGGAGCAGACAGAATTGCAGCGAATGGTGATTCAGCAAACAAAATAGGGACATATTCAGTGGCGATTCTTGCTCAGAGGCATGGAATTCCCTTCTACATAGTTGCTCCTTTAAGCACGGTGGATCTCTCAACCCCAACAGGGGATGACATCCCCATAGAGGAAAGAGACCACCGCGAGATAACTCACATAGGAAACTACCAGATTGCTCCCGATAATGTGAAATGTTTAAACCCCGCTTTTGATGTAACTCCATGGAGTTTGATAACCGGAATAATCACGGAAAAGGGAATTGCAAGGCCACCATACAACATTTCACTGAAGAAAATGTCTGAATAGAATCCTGGAGGAGGTTTTTTACATGTGGGAGTCTTTGAAGAAAAGTGATAAGCAAGTATTCGATATCATGGTCAAGGAGCTCGAAAGGCAGAGAAACGGGCTAGAGCTGATTGCTTCTGAGAACTTCGTTTCTAGGGCAGTCATGGAGGCTATGGGATCTGTCATGACAAACAAATACGCGGAAGGATACCCGTCCAAGAGATATTATGGTGGATGTGTCTTTGTTGACGAAGTCGAGGAACTTGCTCGAGAAAGGGCCAAGAAGCTTTTTGATGCTGGATTCGCGAATGTTCAGCCACACTCGGGATCACATGCAAACATGGCCGCCCATCTGGCAGTTGCCAAGCCTGGCGATACTATAATGGGGATGTCTTTGAGCCACGGAGGACATCTTACTCACGGTTCTCCGGTAAATTTCTCAGGGAAGCTTTTCAATGTTGTGGCATACGGTGTCGACGAGGAGAGCGAGCTTATTGACTATAGCGAAGTGAGAAAGCTTGCCCTCGAAGCTAGACCTTCGGTGATTATCGCCGGTGGAAGCGCTTATTCCAGAATAATCGATTTCAGGAAGTTTAGAGAGGTGGCGGATGAAGTAGGCGCGATTCTTTTGGTAGATATGGCTCACTTCGCCGGTCTTGTAGCTGCGGGTCTGTACCCCAATCCACTAGATTTTGCTCACGTAGTAACGACGACCACACACAAGACCCTGAGAGGTCCTCGAGGCGGTATGATTCTTACCAATGATGAAGAGATTGCCAAGTCGATAGACAAGATGGTTTTCCCGGGAACTCAGGGCGGCCCTCTAATGCATGTCATTGCTTCTAAGGCAGTCTCCTTCGGCGAAGCTCTGGAGGATAACTTCAAAGTGTATCAGCAGAGCATATTGGAGAACACTCGTCAGTTAGCGAAATCTCTTGAAGAAAAGGGATTAAGGATAGTTTCCGGTGGGACTGATACCCATCTCTTCCTTGTAGATCTTACTCCGATCAATGTAACAGGCAAAGCCGCTGAAAAGGCTCTTGAGAAAGCCGATATAACAGTCAACAAGAACACCATTCCAAAGGAGACAAGATCTCCTTTTGTCACCAGCGGAATAAGAATCGGAACTCCAGCCATTACTACGAGAGGCATGACGGAGAAGGAAATGCCAATTATTGCCGATTTGATAATCCGGGTTCTTGAAAGCATAGAAGGTGAAAAGGGCGAGATACCTGAATCAAAGGTGAAAGAGATAAGCGGGGAAGTCAAGGCTCTGACGGAAAGATTCCCCCTTTATTCTGATTTGGTGCGCAGGAGTGATGAGTGTGTTTGATCAGCTCACAATCGTCAATCACCCTCTCATTCAGCACAAGTTGGGAATAATGAGAGATGATCAAACCGGTCCTAAGGAGTTTAGGGAACTCCTCAAAGAAATAACCCTGCTCTTGACCTACGAGGCGACAAGACACATACCTACTTACGAGAAGGAAATCAATACTCCTCTCGTGAGGATGGTCGGTCAGTCCATCGAAGATAAAAAAGTGACCGTAGTTCCTATTCTCAGAGCCGGCCTCGGCATGGTTGAGGGGGTTCTTTCTCTGATGCCCAATGCTTCCGTTGGCTATATTGGTATATACAGAGATCCCGATACGATTCAACCTGTTGAATACTATTCAAAGCTCCCCAGGATCGATGAAACGACTCAGATCTTTGTTCTAGATCCGATGCTTGCAACTGGCGTTTCGTCCTCCTGGGCTTTGAGACTTGTAAAGAGAGCCGGAGGGAAGCAGATCACCTTGATGTGTCTTATTGCAGCTCCCGAAGGTGTAAGACTCATCGAGAAGAATCACCCTGACGTGAAGGTTTTCACTGCGGCTCTTGATGAAAGACTGAATGACCATGCATATATCATTCCTGGGTTAGGAGATGCCGGTGACAGACTCTACAGAACGAAGTAAGTTTCGTGCTCTCATTATAGGCGGTTACTTGGAAGATATTGAGATTTCAGGTAGCGGCCACAACGCCAGGATAAAGCAAACTCCAGGCGGGTCAGGCTTCAATGTGGCCAACTGCCTTTCATTGATTGGTGCCGATGTTCTCTTTTTGAGCTGTTTTGGCGTCGACGATTCTCGGAAATGGCCTTTTAAGTCTATTCCGGTCACGTCGAATTGTTCACACGGGACCTTCCTCTTTAGAGGTTCTGAAGTTATTGCGGTTGAAAAGCCTTCGACAGTAAGCATCAACGACGAATTGCTCCAGATTCTTTGTGAGGAGAGGTTCGATCTCCTGTACAGTACTCTTGAGATTGGCCAATTAGCAGCCTCAAAGGCAGCTTCCATGGAGTCCAGGATTAAGGTCATAGATCCTTCTCCCTTTCATGAGTTCAAAGGATTGGAGGGCTTGGAGAAGTACGACTTTATTCTCGCTAATGACTATATGTCATTTGATAGAGACGACAGACGAGTCATCATAAAGGCTTCGTCAAAGGGTGCACGTTACGGGAAAAAGGAGTATCTGCCTCCGCGAATCGGAAAAAGTCGCTTTGGCAGTGGAGATCTCTTTGGGGCAATCTTTTCGCTACTAGTTTCGACAGGAACTTCTCCTGAAGAGGCAATAGAAGAGTCAGTGAAGATCAGTGGCGAATATTGTTATCAGGGAAAATCGATCGGACAGTTCTTGCTTGGCATTAGGGACAGTCTTGATTACGTGATAAGGAGCTGAGTATATGTCGGGCAAACTCACGGTTGTTGTAGGGCCAATGTATTCAGGGAAAACTTCGACTCTTCTCTCTATGGTTGAAATCTATACTCTTGGTAAGAAACGCATAAGGGTTTTCAAGCCAATAATTGATACCAGATACTCATCCAATCATGTCGTAAGTCACTCAGGCCAAATGGCGGAGGCGATAAATGTGAATGACTCCTCGAGAATTGAAGAGATCGTCTCGCGGGAAAATGAGAAGCTTGATGCAATATTTATTGACGAGACGAATTTCTTTGATCAGGGTCTGCTCGAGGTAGTTGAGAAGATGATTTTTGGTGGGATCGATGTATTTTGCGTAGGACTCGATCTCAGCTACAAGCATAGACCGTTTGCTGTAACTGCTAATCTGATGGCCGCCGCAGATGAAGTGATAAAGAAAAAGGCCGTCTGCCATATTTGTGGGGAATATAATGCGACAGTAACTCACAGGATTTCAGGTGCAATCGATACGGAAATCGATGTCGGAGGAATGGAGAAATACATTGCGGTCTGCAGAGATTGTTACATAAAACTTAATTCATCGAATTACAAATGAGTGTTTGTTTGCGTCTTAGAATCACTTTCAGGGCAAACATTGTTCTCTTCAGTAAGTATGACTGATCAATCTACTAAAGATATTCCTCGAAGGAACATAGGTGAATTAAGTATATTGATATC
>WOZY01000136.1 GCA_011620045.1 Mesotoga sp. | reverse complement strand
AAGACAACTCTAATCAAGGCTATTGTTGGCGATCTTAACGATTATTCGGGAAAGATATTTGTTTCTGGCAGAATAGGATACCCATCTCAGAATCCGGAAAGACAACGCGACTTTCCTATAAGGGTGAGAGAAGTGGCCGGAATGGGACTTTATGGGGAACGTGGAATTTTGAAAAGCTTTAGAAAAAGCGATTGGAGGAGAATGGAGGAACTCCTTGAAACAGTGGGAATTCTGGATCTGAAAGATAGGAAAGCCGGTACGTTATCCGGCGGTGAGTATCAACGATTGATGCTAGCAAGGGCATTGGCTTCCAATCCTGAATTGCTAATACTTGACGAGCCTGAAGCTGGTGTGGACGAGATGGGAAAAGCTTCTTTTTACAGGCTGCTGGATTCTCTAAAGAATGAGAAGAATATGGGAATATTGATGATAAGCCACGACATTGGAATGGTTTTCGAAGCATGCGATACTGTGATGTGTATCAACAAGACTCTTCATTGTCACACTGCGGCGGACAAAATCACGCCAGAAGAGCTTCAGGTGGCATTCTCCGGTGATTTTGATCTCTTCTTAAGGTCCAGGGACCACTTCGAGAGGGAACATAACATATGATTCAGGACTTTATTAGAGATATTATTGAATATACTTTCCTTAGAAACGCGATATTTGCAGCGATTCTCGTAAGTGCCCTTACCGGGCTTTTTTCAAGTGTAGTAGTGCTAAGAAAGATTGAGTTTATTGGAGACGGTGCAGCTCACGCAACATTCGGAGGCATTGCTTTCGGCCTGCTTCTAGGGACCGACTATATGTTTATGGCTGCGATCACTGCCGTGGTTTTTGCTGTTGCAGTAAGCTATTTTACGAGAAAGAATAAGTTGTCTGAAAGCAGTGTTATCGGAATGTTGCTTCCTTTGTCAATGTCATTGGGTGTAATTGCCCTCTCATTTGTGAAAGGTTACACCCCCGATGTAATGGGACTTTTCTTTGGGAATATTTTGATGGTAACTCCTGATGATGTTTGGATGCTTCTGATAGCTGACATTGCCGCAATAGTCTTTTTTACGGTATTTTATCGTGAGCTCTTATATTACTCTTATGATGAGGGGATGGCAAAACACTTTGGTGTGCCCGTTGGCTTCATACATTACGGAGTACTGATTGGTATAAGTCTCAGTGTGGTAAGTTCTGTAAAAATCGCTGGAATTATTCTGGTTACCGCATTCCTGGTGATTCCTGCGGTTACTTCGAAGCTCGTTGCACGTTCGTTTAGAAGTATGATTGTGATTTCGGTAAGCATGGCAGTTGTAGCAAGTGTTATTGGCATATTCATTTCATATGTGTTTGATATGCCCCCTGGACCAGTGATTGTTATAATGCTCTTCTTAGAGTTTCTGATGACGATCTCAATGAAAGGACTCATTCGAGATCGAATGTAATGAACTTGACAATCAGGCTCACCGATTGCGAACAAATCATGATATCAGAAAGCTTTGTGGATTTTACTGGCAGTATCGGTAGATTCTCTGATTCACTCAAGAATTACATTAATTCAGAGTGGAGGACTGGGGAACCCAGATTAAGGAAGGAGAATGGATATGAAGATAACCGTTCTATGCAATGACAAGGCTATTGAAGGCTTTGAAAGCGAACATGGTGTGTCTTTCTTCGTTGAATTAAACGGTAAGAACTATCTGTTTGACACGGGATCTACAGATATCGCAGTTAAGAATGCCAGAAAGCTTGGAATAAATCTCTCCAGAATTGAACTGATAGTAATTAGCCATGGTCACTATGATCATCTTGGAGGGCTGGGAAGTGTGCTTCGGGAGGCCGGGGGAAAGAAAGTGCTGGTGGGTGAAGGAAGCTTTGAGAGGAAGTTCAGTGAGACAACACTTTCCAGCCCTGAAGATGGGAGAACCGAATATGAACGCCGCGGAGCAATTGTCGAAACAGTGGGGACTTCAAAGGAAATTGCTGACGGAATCCATGTAATGACTGCAGCACCTTTTGTTACTGAAGAAAGACCTGGAGAAAAGCATGTGAAGATTACTGAAGGGATCAAGAAGAGAGATTTCTTCGACGATGAGCTCTCTCTGTCTGTTGTCGAGAATGGTAACGTGACAGTAATAACCGGCTGCTCACACAGGGGGATTGGTAACATTATAAGGCAGGCCTCGGGATTTGGAAAAGTGAAGAATGTGGTTGGGGGTTTACACTTGCTGCATAAGACAGAAGAGGAGCTCGAGGAGATCTTTGAATATCTATTGGGTTTCGATATCGATAATTTCCATATTGGTCACTGTACAGGTGACAACGTAGTGAAGAAGATCGCAGAAAGATTTCCTGCCGAAGTCCGAGAGCTTATGGCCGGTGATAGTTTTGAGTTTCATGATTGAAGCACTGTGATATGAGTTACATCCCATAATTTGTTTTCGATTATAGACATTAAGGAGGTTTATGAAGTGGATAGGATTTTGAATTTCGAGTATTTTTTGCCAACAAGGCTAGTATTTGGTGTTGGATCAGTAAACAGAATTGGAGAGTTTGCAAAGTCTTTGGGCAAAAAGGCACTAATTGTAACTGGTAAGAGCAGTACGAAAAAGACGGGTCTTCTTGACAGGGTTATAGCTATTCTAGAGAAGAATGGAGTAGAAACAGTCGTATTTGATGAGATAGTTCCAAATCCCCTTTCATCTACGGTTGATAAAGGCGCGGAGTTTGCGAACAAGGAAGGATGCGATCTAATCATTGGTCTCGGTGGGGGAAGCCCTGTAGATTCGGCAAAACTAATAGCTGTAGTCGCCAAAGATGGCGGTCATTGCTGGGATTATACGGGATCTGGGGGAGGAAGAGTTCCCAAATCGGCGTTACCAGTCATCGCTATTCCCACTACTCATGGAACCGGAACCGAGTCAGATCCCTTTGCAGTAGTGACGAATACTGAAACTAACGAGAAGATAGGTGTTGGATTTGATCAAACATTTCCTACAGTTTCCATTGTTGATCCCGAGGTTATGAAGACTCTTCCACCCTATCAAACGGCGGCAACTGGAATGGACGCTTTCTACCATGCTATAGAGTCCTACATAAATACAAACCACCAACCAACTTCGGACCTTCTCGCGTTGGAAGCCATGTCGCTCATCAATCATTACCTACCCATAGCTTACAGGGATGGCAATAACATCGAAGCTAGAACAGCTCTTGCATGGGCAAGTACCGCGGCAGGCATTTGTGAAACACTTTCGGGCTGTATTGCAAATCATTCCCTCGAGCATCCCATAAGCGCCCATTATGACGCCACACATGGAGCCGGACTTTGTGCAACCGGTCCTGCATTCTTTGATTACATCAGGCCTCATACAAAAGAGAGACTGGCCAGAGTAGCTCAAATAATGGGAGCTCCTGAAAGTGAAATAGATATCGATAGGCTTTCAAAAATGTCAATAGAAATAATACACAGGCTTCAAAAAAGCGTTGACATCGATATAACTCTAGAAGAACTTGGAGTAGAGAAGTCTATGCTTGGCAGGCTCGCTGAGGATGCTATGAGAACGATGGGAGCTCTTGTCGAAGTGACACCGGGCAACCTGAAAACTAAAGACCTGGAAAGGATATTGGAAATGTCTTACTGATCATGAGCTGCAAAAGAGAGTTTAAATTGGCGAGAATATAAGTTTCCTAGAATCTCTCGCTATGTCCAGAAGAACGGGGGTTGACTCAGTTCACCCTCCGTTTCTTTGTTTCTTACGAGGACAGCCGAGATCGATGCGTATTCAGGGGTCAGAGGGGTGAGGATAATGAAGGAGAAAACGTCCTTGGTCCTTCGGGAAGATCAGTTGCAAGTTGCCTGTTCCAAGTTGCAAGGATAAGAACCGCTGTGCGCTTAAAAGCGGAGAACCCGCTGAGTGCTGCTGAAAAAACGTCCTTGGTTCTTCGTTCCGACGCTGCGCGTCCAGGTTCTTGGTTCTTCGTTCGGGACCAGATCCCGAAACTAGTTCGGGATGACAGCGAATGGTTATTCCTAAAGGCCAGATTCTGTCATTCCGACAAAGTTCCTGGTCGGAATCTTGATGCTATTGCTTCACAGCTCTCCTCGGCGAAAGGATAACCATAAAGCGGAGAACCGGTTTTTCTTGATCTTCCGACCCCCAACCTGCTGCCCCCGACCATGGCTTTCATCTGTGCCTCAATGAATGGTTTGACCAAGAACGAAGAACGGATCTTCGCTCTGGAACGAATAACAGGTTTTTCTCTTACACGCCGGCGGAGAACTAGTCTCTCTGGATCTTCCTACCTTCGACCACCAACCTCTAACCTCGTCCTGCTTCTTCAACGACTTCCTTCCATCTTCTGCAGGCATGGAAGTGTCCATCCTCTATCTCCTGAAGCTGAGGTTCTTCCTTCTCCCAGCATTCTTCTTTTGCATAAGGACACCTGGGATGGAATCTGCAGCCCTTTGGAATATTGGCAGCGGAGGGGATCTCTCCCTTTATAGGTACTACCTTGGGTTTGTTTACCTTTCCTGCGACCGGTTCACATACGGCAGCAATGAGAGCCCTTGTGTATGGATGAACGGGATTGTCTATCACGTCATCGGGATCTCCTATCTCTATTATCTTTCCAAGGTACATGACCGCTATCCTGTCCGTGAAGTATCTCGCAGTAGAGAGATCATGAGTTATGTAGAGATAAGTCAGTCCGAGATCTCTCTGCACTTCCTTCATCATGTGGAGTATCTCTGCCCTGGTTGAAAGGTCTATCATGGATACGGGTTCATCTGCAACGAGCAGTTCGGGATTGAGAAGAAGAGTCCTCGCAGTAGCGGCCCTCTGTCTCTGACCACCGGATAACATGTGGGGATACCTCACAAGGAATTCATCTGGAGGATTGAGCTTGACTTCCATTAAAGCCTTCTCTATCATCTTCATTCTTGCATCCCTGTCTTCTCCTAGTTTGTGTATTATGAGAGGCTCTTCCATAACGTCCCTTATCTTGAACCTCGGGTTCATGGAAGCGTATGGATCCTGAAAGATCATCTGTACGTTCCTTCTGTATCTCTTCAGTTCATCTTTCTCTATATGAGTGACATCCTCTCCGTTTAGAAACATGGTGCCCTCTGTAGGCTCGAGGAGTTTCATGATAAGCTTTCCCGTTGTAGTCTTTCCACATCCTGACTCTCCGACAAGACCGAATATCTCGCCCCTGTTTATTGAGAAAGATATACCGTCAACGGCCTTCACATAATTGTGTTCACCCTTGAAGAACTGGGATATGCTTCTTCTTATTGGAAACCACTTCTGAAGGTCTTTCACTTCAATGATCTTTTCGGTCATCTCTTCTCACACCTCCAGCAGGCCACCATGTGTTCCTCTTCTATCTCAATAAGGGGTGGTTCTTCTTCTCTGCACTTATCCATAGCGAGGGCGCATCTCGGATGAAATCTGCAGCCCGATGGAGGTTCCAGTAGATCAGGAGGAGCACCGGGGATGAACGATAGTTCGCTTACCTTCGCGTGAAGTCTGGGAGTTGCAGCCAGCAAGTTTCTCGTATACGGATGACAGGGACCCTGTTCTCCGTATATCTGCTGGTTTGTTCCTATCTCCACTATCTTTCCGGCATACATGACTGCTATCCTGTCTGACACCTCCGCCTCCGTTGCAAGATCGTGAGTTATGAAGATGAATGAAAGGTCGAGTTTCTCTTTAAGGTCTTTGAGAAGGTTTATAATCTGGGCCTGCACTATAACATCCAGGGCTGTGGTAGGTTCGTCACAGATTATTACCTTCGGTTCGAGAAAGAGTGCGGTGGCGATGGCGATTCTCTGTTTCATTCCTCCTGAGAGTTCATGTGGATATCTCTTTACCATATCGCCTGAGAGTCCAACTAGGTTGAGATACTTCTCTATCCTCTTTCTCGCTTCTTCCCTCTCCATCTCCCTGTGTTCCTGCAAAGTCTCCATCATCTGTTTGCCTATTGTGTAAACGGGAGTGAGAGTATTCATAGCACCCTGAAAGACCATGGAAATCTTCTCCCAGCGGATGTTCCTTCTCATTTCATTCTCACGCAGAGGAGTCATGTCTATACCGTCGATCACAATCTTCCCACCGGCAATCTTTCCGGGGGGAGTGGGCATCTTAAGGAGTGCGAAGCCTGTGGTTGTCTTTCCACAGCCGGATTCTCCAACAAGACCTAGAGTCTCTCCCTTTTTCAGAGAAAAAGAAATGTCGTCTACAGCCTTAACCACACCTTTGCTCGTGTAGTAGTAAAGCTTGAGGTTATCTACAGTCAATATGTTATCCATAGTCGCTACCTCGTCTTCAGTTTCGGGTTCAGTATCTTATCCATTGCAAACCCGACAAATGCGAATGTCATTCCCATGAAGGCTATTGCCATCCCCGGCGGTACTACCCACCACCACATCCCGCTCAGCATCGCGCCTCCGCTGTTAGCGGCCTGTAATATCTGCCCCCAGGTTACAATCGTGGCATCTCCAAGGCCCAAAAGACTTATCGTGGCTTCTACGACAATTGCGCCCGGTACATTGAGCGCCATCGAAGCGAAGGCGTAGGGGATAAGCAGCGGCACCATATGCTTGAAGATTATTCTTGTATTAGATGCCCCGAGAGCTCTTGAGGCCTCTATGTAGGTCTCTTCCTTTATCTGGAGTCCCATGCTCCTGACAGTCTTGACCGGTCCCACCCAGTAGAATATACACATTATTCCTATCATTACCCATATGTTTGGCTTGAAGACTGCACTCATTACGATGAGAACGGGAAGCATTGGAACACTTATGAATATCTCGAATATCCTCTGCATGAGGGAGTCTTTCCATCCGCCAACGTAAGCGCTTATGACACCATACACGACACCAATTGAAACTGAAACAAGTGCTGTAAGGAGTCCGATAAGCATTGCCCATTTCACGCCGGCAATTACCCCGCTCCAGATGTCTCTCTTGGAGTTATCCGTTCCAAGAATTCCATGCACCCTTCCCGCAACAGTCACGAAGGCGTCCTCTATCTTTTCCTCTGCTTTTTGAAGCAGGAGAGTTACCTTCAGTTTGTATATTCCGACGAGAGGAGAAGGACTTCTAAATATCCCTTGCTTTGCTTCGGAGAAGAGCACATCGGTGGTCTTGATCGTCTGAAGCTGGACCCCTTCTGAAGGAGAGTATTTCTTGCCAAAATTCATTGCTGCAGTCTGCGCCGATCTGTCTATAGAGACTCTGGCATCCTGAGTTGGAGACATTTCAAGCTGCTTTCTATATAGATCAATTGAAAGGCCGTCGGGCCTTTGAATCGAGATAACCACAGTGGGCTTACCAACTCCAGAGGCGTGGAAAACAACATCTGAAGGAGCAACAGATGCGGAGTAATCATATTCAAAGACATATTCCTGTATTCTCATTGCGCCCGCTAGGGTCTCTGAAAAAGCGTATTCCTCTATGGATTCCGAAACAGCGCGTTTCTTTGAGGTGAAGAGATTTATCCACGAGGGCGGCGCGCTCGAGGGGAGATCTTGCCAGTAAGTTATATCTCTCCACTTTTCATTGGCTTCTGGATAAGGTACAATGAGCGGTTCGAAAATTAGAATACAGATGAATATTGCAAGAAAGATAAGACCGAACACTCCAGATCTAACCTTTCTGAATTCTCTCCAAAATTCGCTTGCCGATCTTCTGAAATCACTTACAGTCACTGTCTTCCACCTACCTTGATCCTTGGATCAAGCAAACCATAGATGAGATCCAGGATTACAAGACCGCAAATATATAACCCCGTAGTTATTGCAAGGTTTCCCATAAGAACTGGAACATCATTCTGCTGTAAAGCAATCCAGTATAGGTTTCCCATTCCTGGCCAAGAAAAAATCCCTTCGTACACTATGTTGCCTCCCACAGAGGCTAGCAAAGCTAAAAGTGACATTGTGACGATTGGCGGCGCCGATGTTCTCATCGTGTGGCCGTATAATACCTTTCTTTCGGGAATTCCCCTAGCTCTTGCTGCCATTATGTAGTCGTCCTGAAGTACTCCAAGGACTATGTTTCGCGTAAGGAAGGCGCGCCCCCAAAATCCAATAACAACAAGTGTGAGTACCGGAAGGGCAAGATGATAAAGAAGGTCGAAGAAATATGAGATGCCTTCTGGAGGGGGTGTGGAATGCAGCCCGCCAGAAGGAAAGATCTTCACTCCGTAGGCGAAGAACATGATCATGATCATCCCCAGCCACCAGGAGGGCATGCCAAAAACCACCATTGTTCCAACTGAGGTGCTCTTATCCAGAAATCCGCCGGCTTTTTGAGCTTTCTTTAGTCCGAGAAGAAGACCTAGAACAATGTCTATGAGCATTGCTACAGAAAAGAGGAGAAGAGTCTTGGGAACTGCTTCGGAAACAACATCCCACACACTTCTGCTGCCTTTTGAAGACCTTATTATTGTGGAATTTCCGAGATTCAGAGTTAACGTGTCCCATGTTCGCCACATTATTCTCTCAGCAACAGGTTTGTTCAGGCGATAGAGAGAGTATAGATCGTTTCTCCGATTTATGACGTAGTTCTCAAGCTGACTTTCATTGAGACTTGTCATTCGCATCGTCTCGCCCCTGATTTGTTCCTCGATCTGCGCCCTCAACGTCTGTTCCATGACA
The DNA here is from genome assembly GCA_011620045.1 of Mesotoga sp. GTDB lineage: Bacteria > Thermotogota > Thermotogae > Petrotogales > Kosmotogaceae > Mesotoga. The sequence goes on along the minus strand of WOZY01000136.1, from coordinate 4,696 downwards.
GTGTTGAATAGAGCCGAGAAAATAAAGATCAGAATTGCATACATCAATAGCCCATAGAGAACTCTTTTGATTGCATATTTCCAGTACATAACTCACCTCGATAAACGGATGAATTCTTCTGTTCATTCATGAAATGCGGTTCAATTTGATTTGCTCTTGAGCCCTGTAGGACAATCATTTGAATCTCTATAGCTTTGACAACTCTCTTCACTACGCTACTGACACCTAGCTTTTTTCATGCGGCATTGACAGTCTTAGGAAAGGGCTTAAAACGACACAATAGGGAAAAACGCATCTGCAACATCTGCCATTCTTAATGGACAAACTGTATTGCAAGAACACAAAAAACATTAGGAGGCTCTAAGTACTCAAAGCAATTATATACTATAAAAACTGATATTTAATTAGCTCGCGCGATATAATCTAGGAAACCAAACTTGCGGAGGTAGTGAATTTGTCCTATTTCAATGCGGAAACAATAAGGCGTTTTACATGGTTCAATGAGCCAGAACAATGGGAATTGGAGGACGGGAATCTGATCGTCAGGACAGATGCTCCAACAGATTTCTGGCAGAGAACACATTATGGGTTTCGAAATGACAATGGACATTTTCTGTTTCTCTCTCTAACAGGCGATTTTTCTCTGGTTGTCGGAGCCAAATTCTCTCCAGTGAACCAGTATGATCAAGCTGGAGTTATGGTAAGAGTTTCTCCTTCTTGTTGGCTTAAGAGTTCGGTTGAATTCGAGGGGTCTGATCCTTCCAAACTGGGAGCAGTGGTAACTAATTCAGGTTACTCAGACTGGTCAACTCAAAATGTTCCGGTCGAAACGAAAAGCCTCAGAGTACGAGTTGACAGGAAAGGTCCTGATTATTCCGTTTATGCTTGGCAGAACGGATGGGTTCAATTAAGACTTGCCAGGCTACTGGAAGACGACGGGAAGTTTCCTGTTATGGTGGGGCCTTACTGCTGCAGCCCAAAGGGTAGCGGTTACAGAGTGGTTTTTGAAGAGATCTCCTTACAGTCTGAATGATTTTTTGCCACAAGAGAACACCGTCGATGGTTCTTTCTAAAAAGCACTTCTTGAGTTGCTTATGAGCTTTTGTGTTTATGCTGATTGATATTGTTCTATTGAAGTGGCACTCTCGAACGATCCACGGTTTCATTTGTTTGTATCTTGATCTTGAAGGTTCCTACCGGCTGATCATTCGATGCGTTCTCACTGTAGTAAAACTCTAGTAAAGATTCTCCGAATTCGGTAGGTCTCAAGTGGAATACTGAATACGAGACTTCCGAGTACTCAGCTTCATAAGGGTTCTGAATAAACTGAAATTTCGTATCCAGAGAAGAGATTTTCCATCCACTATCTGTGGAAAGGGCCTTCTTAAGCCTTATAATCAAGGTCTGATGGGTTTCAATTTCAATTGCTCTACCATTATCTGAGTCCTGAACAATGAAAACTTCTTTAAAAGGCTCGGTAACGATCAATGTGGCTTCGAAGGTTTTTTCCGGGGGTACGTCGTCCCATGGGCTTCCGTAAGCAAATTCGAGAGTAGCCTCTCCATAGTTCATTCCTTCAAAGTAGTAGACCTGCTCAACTTTTTTTGCCAGACCAGAAGAGTCTTCAAAGACTCTGGTTTCACTTTCCTTCGGCTGACGAACAATCCCAGGAGTTGTCAATGCTATACGCCAGTTGAGGCTGGAACTGACTGTAGATTCGAGAACTACTTCTATCGGTTCATTAAGCCCAACAGTGAAAGTCTTTCCCAAGTCTGACGCATGAATGATAAGGGGTTCAACGAAATACTCCTCAACCTGAACAAGCATAGAACAGCTTTTTATTGGAACAATGTCCCATGAAGAACCAAAGGAAAAGACTACGGGAGAAGATCCTGAACCAACGACTCTGAAGCCGAAAACATCATAGCCGCTACCGGCTTCCTTTGGTTCTTCATAAAATGGATCCGAAATGAGTCTCAATACGTCTTCTTCGAGACTTTCCACCCTCCAGAAGTAGCCGGCGCCTGGATTTGAAGGAAGCATAACAGTAAAATCGTCTCCAACTTGCATGTCCAGAATCCTTTCCGAGTCTTGTAGCGTGAAGATTCTTTCTCCAGGCGTCTCCGATAGTAGATCACAGTTGGCCTCATCTCTTAGATTACTTTCTACAGCCTCTTCTACCCTTCTGTGAAAATCCTCGACAATCAATTTGAAGGCAGCGGCCTCTTCAATCATTGGAAAGTGTCCACTGTTCATAAAGGTAACAAATTCACTTTCGAAGGCTCCTACTTGATAGATCGCTGTGTGAATAACGCCTGGAAAACTTTCCAGACCGGCGCAGACGAGAACAGGCACATTAATATCGGGGAGTCCGCAAGATAAGTCAAACCCACGCAGTTTACCGTTAATGAAGGTTGGATCATCACCCCAGAAGAGATTGTATGTATCCATGTTAATCAAATTCTTAGCGATTGAGTACTCTCTTTCAGACTCGGAAGAATTGCCAAACAAGAGTTCAAACTTGTCAAGATTTTTCGTCAGCTCCTGGACTCTAGCTTCGAACAAGGCTGAATCGATTGCCGGATAGTTTAGTCTAGGGTTAACAATCACAAGACTAAGTAGTCCGGGAGGATTTGTGAGAGCTAATCCTGTGGCAACTGCGCCCCCAAAACCATGGCCAATCAAATGAAACGAATCAATATTCAGTGAATAAATCAGCGCGGCCAGTTCCGAAATGTAATATTGGAAAGTAAGATCTAATGAGGATAAGTTCTGGGACATTCCACTCCCTAACTGATCGTACCTCAGAGACTTTCCATGATTAAAAACACCTTTCATATAAGAGCTGTCAAGGCCAGGTCCGTCGCCAACAATTACGATAAATTCACCTTCTGCGTCCTCATGCAATTCATAATAGATTTTGTTCCCGTTGAACGATATCTGTCCTTCATATGGTAGGCAGACTGTTGACGCAAACAACAGCACTGCAGCAAAGGCAATTCCTAAGCGGGACACGCTAATAAACTGGTTGTCACTGTTCTTTCCCATTTTTTCGATCTCCTCATGAAACAGTCAGAAGCTCTCTAAGTAACCATTCTAAATCGCTCGATGATGAACGCAAACCACAATGAGATTCCTGAAAGGAGTTTCTAGTGGACATGAAGCCATACACACATCGGTGAATTTCCTCTGTTATTCCACGCGTAGTAGGGAATGAGAGAAAATCTAACATTCTTGCCCTTGCTCTTGACTGAACCAAGAGAACTGTATAGCTTCTTATCCCAGTCATCAAGATCATAAGCTATTCCCTTACCACTGATAACAACTGGATTCCCATCCAGAGCTTCACTCTCGGATAGTTCGAAGTTTCTTTTCGAAGGAACCGACAACGTTCGTACATCAAAAGAGGGGTTGTCTACACCTTCTGCACAATATATTAACGGACCTCTTTGGATGGCCACCTTATCAGTATTCTCTCTCAAAAGCGGATTTGCTGTCATCATTCGGATTCGCATCCGAAGAGTCAGTGAAACTTCAGTCTTGCCCTTCCAGTTTCCTTCAAGTCTGACAAATCCCTTTTCCGGTCTTATCTTTTGCTTCACACCGTCAATTTGAAGGTCGAAATCCCCATCCGTCCATTCTGGAATTCTCAGGAGAATGGAGAGATTTGTATCAAGATCTGTAGAAATCACGAGATTCACTTCTTCAGAATGAGGGTAGGCTGTCTTCTGAACGATTGACACCTCTCCGTCTCTGAAAGGACTGGACGCTCTACTTGCTTCATAGAAATTGACTCTTATCTCATCGAGTGTTGTTCCGTAATGATAACCCCCGAATGAGGTTAGAAGCCTGGCAATGTTCGGGGGACAACAGGCACACTCAAACCATTCCTCTCTGTTGTGGTTACCGACATCTTCAAGTGGGTTGACATAGAAGTAGCGTCTCCCGTCAAGAGAGATTCCCGACAAGACACTATTATATAAAGACCTTTCAAGTACATCGAGGTACTTCGCATCACCAGAGATCATATACATTCGCCAGTTCCAGAAAACATTTGCAATCGCGGCACATGATTCGGAATAGGCTCTCCTGCTTGGCAATTCATATGCTTCTCCGAAAGCCTCTCCTTCATATCTTGATCCAGCTCCGCCCGTAATGTACATTTTTCTTGATGTCAGATCTATCCACAGCCTCTCGAGAACGGCTAGAAGTGTTTCGTCGCCTGTCTCGAGAAATACGTCGGCCGCTCCTGTCAGCAAATAAAGCATTCTAACCGCGTGCCCAGCGAGTTCCTTAAGGTCTCTGAAAGATACGTGGTCGATATGGTATTCATCACCACCGACGTAACCTTTTCCTCGATTGTCAATGAGCCTTTGGGCAAATTCCAGATAATTGCGATTACCAGTCTCACGGTGCAGTTCTACCATTGCCATTTCCAGTTCCGGATGTCCGGTAGTCACCTCACAGTCATCATCGGGAAAAGTTTTCAGGATGTTGTCGGCCACACGCACACATGCGTTGAAGAGAGACTCATTGCCGGCAACTCTTTTATAGGCTATTCCTGCCTGAATAAGATGACCTGCGCAGTAGAGCTCATGCATGCTCTTCAAGTCTTTCCATCTCTCCGATGCTCTTTTGCCTGTGAAGTAAGTATTAACGTAACCTCCTTCACTTTTCTTCTGAACACTCTCTATAA
>WOZY01000050.1 GCA_011620045.1 Mesotoga sp. | reverse complement strand
CCTTTTTGCTTTCTGAATGTGTCCCGGATAATACATATGACGACCTCCAGCGTGGATTATATCACGGTTCAACCGGGGTTCTTCAGTTGATATAATATATATGTACTATATGCTAACAAAAACACTGAATGGGGGAAAAGGCATTGAAGACAAACAAAGCTTTTGTAGTGAAGATCTCTGTTTCTGGCGAAGTTGCACATCCACTAAGGAGAAGCCCTTTCAGACTTGAAGTCGATGGGACTCCAAGACTCTTCCCGGGCACGGGAGGCATCACCTATAACTTTGCTCTTGGAGACAGTGCTTTCAAGATGGTTGGCGACCATGTTGAACCGGATGTCTCGACAAAGAACTCCGAAGCTGAAAAGAACTCAGCATACGTCGGTTATTCATGTATCGGAAATTCGGCCACTTTGATCAGCGGAGATGCAAAGGGAGAGAAGGGAATTGTCATAGGCAAGCATGGCGGCATAAACCATGTCTTGATTCACTTCAAAGAAGACACAAAGAAGAAGATGGTCATTGGAGACAAGATACAGGTTATTGGATTCGGTCAGGGATTGGTACTTGAAGACTATCCTTCAATCAGGGTATACAATATCGATCCTGAGCTCTTAGACAGGATACCCGTTGAAGAAAGAGACGGAAAGATTCACTTCCCCGTAAGGGCAATAGTACCAGGTTATCTACTGGGTTCCGGCTCAGGATCGGGAGATCCTTCCGGTGGTGATTACGACATAATTACCAATGACAAGGCACTCATTAAGAAAATTGGTCTCGATAGACTGAGAATTGGAGACTTCGTAGCCCTTGAAAATCACAATGACTCTTTCGGTCTCGGAGGATATATGGAAGGCTCCGTTACTATCGGAGTTGTAGTGCACGGAGACTGTATAGTAACCGGTCACGGCCCGGGCGTAACGGTAGTTATGGCAGATGGCAAGGGAATAATAATCCCGGAAGTAAGCGAAAAGTCAAACGTAATCGACTTCATCTGACAGTATGGACAAAACTGCTGACCTATAGAATGGAGGGAAAGATGCGCGGATTCAGACCGGAAATCTGGGTTACAAGCAAAGAACTTGTATCTCAGGAATCTCTGAGCAAAATGATCGAAAAACTCGATAGGATTAATGCCGTTAGGGCTTACGTACAGGTTGTGAACCGCGCCGACTCTTATTACTCCTCAAATATTCTCCCTTCCGCCGAAGAACTAAATGATGACTTCGACCCACTTCAAATGACCATCGAAGAAGCTTGCGGAAAGGAGTTCAGGATTTCGGCCTGGATGAATGTCAACCTCGTTTGGGGTTTTGGAAAGCAAAGGCCCCTTTCGGAAAGGCATATCGTGAACAGGCGACCTGAATGGATCACAGTAGATGAGAGCGGCACTTCTATGCTTGAGTATCCATCCAGCAACCTGGAAGAAGTATTCGGGCCCTACATAGATCCCGGAATCCCAGAAGTGAGAGAATTTACTGCTCAAATTGCCTCGGAAATCTCCGACTACGATGTGGAAGAGGTTCATCTTGACTTCATAAGGTACCCTTTCAGAAGCTTTGGATACAATCCGATTGCTCTGACCCAATACAAAAAGTGGCTCAAGAAGGAAGCTCTTGTTGAAAGCAAGGAGAGCTTCGATCGCTTCAGAATCTGTTCCGTAACTGAACAGGTCTCGATGATCTCTGAAGTCGTCAGAGCCAAAGGGAAAAAGGTATCGTGCGCGGTCTACGATGATTATTCAGAAAGAGCTGTAAGTGAGCGTCTGCAGCCTTGGCTCGAATGGCTGAAGAGCGGGTTGATTGATTCGGCCGTCGTTATGGCATATGGGAAGGAGCCGGATGAAGTGATCTCTAGGGTAGAGAAGATCCGTAGTCTCCATGGATCGCTGAAGGATATTAGAATCGGACTTGGAGCGTTCAACTACGCAGGTCGCTGGGACGAGTTCGTTGAACTCATAAAGAGAGTTCAGAAGCTAAGACCTGACGAGATCACACTCTTTGCCCTTAGCTCAGTTGATGAAGAACTCCGCGAAAGGCTGAGGACGCTATAGAAATCCGAAAGCGAGGCGATTGAAATGCGTAAGGCACTGTTAGTCGTTGATGTTCAGAACGACTTCTATGAAACAGGTACATTGCCCGTAAGCGATGCGAGCAAAATCAACGAAGTGGTGAACAGAACAATGAAAGACCCCGTATACAGGGTGATAGTTGCAAGCCAGGACTGGCACCCATCAAATCACATGAGCTTTGCGGTCAATCACGGGAAAGAACCCTTCACGCCGTTTGACAACGGGAAAGGGATAGGTCCAGTCTTGTGGCCGGTACACTGTCAACAAGGGACCCGCGGAGCGGAATTTCATCAAGACATTGAGAGTTACCGCTTTGATTACATAGTCAGAAAGGGAACTCACCCCTTTGTAGATAGTTACTCGATCTTCAGAGAGAATGACGGAACAGAACTGGGAACCGATGGGCTGCTACGAGCTCTCGGTATTGAAGAACTAGATGTCTGTGGGCTTGCCCTCGACTACTGTCTCAAATACACGGTTCATGATGCATTGTTAACCGGCTTCAAGATCAACGTAATAATAAATGGAACAAAGGGTGTAGAAACAAACAAAGGCGATGTTCAGAGAACAATAGATGAATTCAAAAAGGCTGGAGTGGAACTGATTGAGAAATGATTGCCCGATAGAGGGGCCTTGAAGAACGAGGAAGAAGGAGCTGAGTGACGGGACACCGTCACTCAGCTTTCAGACTCTTCTATCTGAAATGAGTACGATTGTCTGTAACGATGCCAGG
>WOZY01000241.1 GCA_011620045.1 Mesotoga sp. | reverse complement strand
ATACACTGGTTAAGGAGTATGTCGGGGTATTTGAAAGAGCATTCAGGCTTGGCGAGCAGCTTGATGTCCACAACGTGGTTGCAATTACCTTCACCAATAAGGCTGCAAGAGAAATGAAGGACCGTGTAATAAGCGAATTTGATCTCAGGATCTCTCACGCTGAACCGGGCAAGTGGAAGTTCTTGAGAAGCAAGCTCTCATACGCCTGGATTTCCACCATTCATTCTTTCTGCGAAAGGATACTGAGGGAGTGCGCCCTCTTCGCGGGAATCGATCCGGGATTTCAGATTATCAACGGAATGAGGAGATCTTCTCTTGAGGAAAAGGTTGTCAGGACCTACTTCGAAGAAAACCTGGAATCCATTGAGCCGCTCATTCGGCTGATGGGACTCGATAAGGCGTTTAAACTGATGAAAGATGCATTGTCAAGGGAGAGGCACTCATTCTATCTTAACCCCTCTCCCGTCGAGTATTCAGGCAGAGATCTGGGCTCGGATGCCGAAATAATCATCGACGGTTCGAAGTCATTCGCAAAATCTTACAGGGCAGTTCTGTCTGATTACGAAATGAGAACTACGGGATCCGGGCTCCTGGACTTCGATCAACTCCTGACCAGAACGAGAGATCTTCTGCTGAAAATGCCTGATGTGCAGCAGAAGTACAGCAATCGGTTTAGATACATCTTTGTTGACGAATTTCAGGATACAGATGAGCTTCAAAACGAAATAATCAGATTACTCAAGGCCGAGGGCAAGAACAATGTCTTCTTCGTAGGAGATGCCAAGCAATCCATATACCGTTTCAGAGGAGCCGATGTCTCGGTCTTCAACAAGACAATGGACACCTTCAAGAGAAGCGGAGCAGGTGTCAAGAATCTCCGGATCAATAGACGCTCACATCCCGACCTTGTCTCATTCCAGAACAGGTTTTTCAAGAGAGTGATGCAGGGGAACCCTGAAGGCCAATTCTTTCGTTCAGTTTATGAGGAAGACGTCGAATCGATCCCGTACAAAATTGATACTAACGCCTCAAGAGTGAGAATAATTGGCAGCGAGACCTCGGACGACTCAAAAGGAGTGGCAAAGTCTATAAGGGCTCTTCTCGAAGAGGAAATTGTTTTCAGAAACAAGTCAGGAGAATGCGTAAGGCGCCAAATAACTCCTGGAGACATTGCTATCCTCTTGAGAACGTTTTCCAGAGTCTCGAGTTACGAAGGAGCTCTCGAAGAGATGAATATTCCCTTCTACACCGTCGGCAGCAGAAATTTCTATGAAAGGCCGGAGGTCACCGGTCCCCTATCCTGGCTTGATCTCCTCGTCGATCCCTTGAATGACAACAATCTCGCGTCGTTCTTGCTATCCCCGGCCTTTGGAGCTACACTTGATGAAATGCTCTCGCTGAGGGCCAGACAGGACATGAGACGTGTTCCACTGTATTTCGTTCTGCAGGAAAGCAACGATGAAAGATTCGGCCAGCTGAAGGAGTTGCTCGATAGATTCGGCAAGCTCAAGCATATGCTCTCCCCGAGCGATATTCTCCAGAGATTTGTTGATGAAACGGAGTATCTGGCAAAACTGGCGACACTTAAGTCCGGCGAGAGAATGATTGCCAACGTGAAGAAGCTTATTGAGCTAGCTCAGGACCTTGATAGAATGGGTAGTTCACTCCGCGAGCTTTCCTCAAACATAAAAGCGTTTGTCGACTCAAGCGATGAATCTGAAGCTACTCTCGAGACAGAAGAGTCAGACAGCGTCAAGATACTTACTGTTCACAAGTCGAAAGGACTGGAGTTTCCCGTTGTCGTAATTGGCGACATGTACTGGAAAAAAAGAAACTCCAGTAAGCGGCTCTTCTTTGATGAGAAGGGATTTCTCATAACGAAGAGTAAGCTTGACAAAGATGAAGAGGGCCGAATTGGACGACTGGCTAGACAAGAAGAGGAAAAGGAACTGGAAGAAGAGAAGCGGACACTTTATGTTGCCTTATCACGAGCACGTGAAATGCTTATCCTTAGCTTAAACGGGAAAGGAGACTCTTCACGCCCATGGTCAATCTTTCTTTCAGGATCTCTGCTGGAGCCGGAAAGTGGCGAGATAAACGGTTTCTTGAAGGGAATAACCGAACCGTTCTTTCCAGGGGAATTTGCTCCCCTTGAGGACAAATCCTCCAGAACTGAATTCTCATTGCCGGAAATCACTTCGGTAATGCCAGTTGCCGATTCCTCTTACATCAAATACCTCTCGCCGACCTTCATAACTTCTGACTACGAGGCCGAGTTCGAAACTGAACCAGATGCCGGAAGTCCTGACCTAGTGAAGCGAACGGCAAATATCGGGTTACTGGCTCATAGCATCCTGGAACCGCTGGGAATGAAAAGCATTCAAGGACTTCCTCTAACTCTGAAATCGATCATCGATGGAGGAAGACCGGTCTCTGTTGACAGGGTTTCCTTCAGCGACGATGATCTGACTGAAGTGAAGAGGGTTCTCTCCGGACTGGTCCACCATCAAATCATCAAGGAAATTGAAGATTCCGAAAGAGTGTTAAGCGAATTCCACTTTCAACATGGGTTTGGGAAGTATGTTTTGATCGGAATTGTTGATAAACTATACTTGAAGGACGGAAAGTGGAGGATCGTAGATTTCAAATACGCGAATTGGAGTCCCGGATTCATCGAGAAGTACCGATTCCAGATGCGGTTCTACCTCTACATTCTCAGAGATCTCTTGTCCCCCGTTGAAGCGACACTGCTCTTTCTCAAAGACGGAAAAGCAGAGAAGATTGTACTTGAAGATCAAGAGAGCTTCGAGGCGGAACTCCTTCAAATGATCTCAAAAGTCGGAGGCGATACGAATGAACCTTAAACCAACACGTCGCTCCTTTATGATCAGGTACTTTATCTATCCTTACTATTTCCTTCTGGGAATCGTTTTCTATCTGAATTTTGATCTGTCGGGCATAGACGGAAACAATCGCCTTTTTCTTATAGGACTCTGGATAGCCTTGACAGTGGTTCCGGGAATTCTACTTGCTTTCTCTCGAAGGAGATTCGGCTGGTTCTTTTGGCCGGCGCTCTTGAATGCTGCCGGCTGGTTGATAAGGTATGCTTTCCCCGAGAAGATCTACAATGATCTCAAACCGCTGTTCGACAACGGGCCGGTCCTTCTTTTCATAGTTGCAGGGCTGCTCGGTGTCGTCTTCGTGGAGATTTACAGGACATCTTTCAAGTACGATCTCAGCGATGCCGGAGTAGAGATTACCCACGGAATGTTCAGCGCAAACTCTCATATGATTGTCGCCAGACACATTACGAACGTCATGCTAAAGAGAAACTTCTTCGAACTCATAATGGGAGTTGGTCACGTGATTCCTGTAACCTCGTCTGGAATGGGCTCAGGAGACAGAGGGGTGATGGGCGGCTTTACGGGCGATGCGGGTACTCAGAACCTTCGCGGGGGAGCCTTTGTGGGAAGCGTCAGCACTGAAAAAGAGTTTGTTGCAAACCCGGCAAATTGCATATACGGCATATCGAAACCGAAAGATGTAATGGAGAAATTAAAGGAAATGGTTCTATGAAGAAAGATCAATGGCGTGCCCGGGGCGATTTGAACGCCCGGCCTCCAGATCCGCAGTCTAGCGCTCTATCCAGCTGAGCTACGGGCACCCATAAACAATATAATGGCGGAGAGAGAGGGATTCGAACCCTCGGAGGGTATAAACCCTCACGTGCTTAGCAGGCACGCGCCTTCGGCCTCTCGGCCATCTCTCCACCCTACAGAGTTCATTCTATCACGGTGAGGTTGCGGTGTCAATACAACTTAAGTCCTGAAAGGCTCTTGAAAGGACACTGGTTAAGCGTTTCACAACTCCCCTATCTCATTTCTTTGCGTTTGGATCACTGCAATAAACGGTCCGGTTTTTCTGCCTGAGGACCATCTGTTTGAAGGGATCGAGCCGGCTTCATGCTCAGATTGAACGAATCGGAATGAACAGCGAAAACAGGTTGCTGCTCTTAAGTCGAATCGCTTAGACTTCAGTAACCGTGGATCTTATTTGGTTTTCTAGAGCTTACTGTCATCTTCCCGCCGCAGAGCGCTCATGTGTGGTCTACCGTGATAGCCTGCGGCGCACTTTCGCTATCTGGCTTTTTGAAAGCACTTCAAAACCCAGCTTGTTACGAGATGGTTTCGACTTTACGGGCACCTAATTTGTCGACCCGGAAAAGGGGCTATAATCTATCTGGAAGACAAAGAGGTGATTATTCTGGAGTATTTTGAGAAACTGCTGATAAGAATAGGACTTGTTTGCATTACAGTCGCGCTTGTTCTATTTCTGCTGCGAAGAGTCGGTCTGAACCTTGGAAGACTACCTGGAGATATTCACATAAACCGCAGCAATTTCGAACTGTGGTTCCCGATCACTTCCGGACTAATCGTGAGTGCTATAATTACGGGAGCCCTTTGGCTCTGGAGAATAGTCAGAAGATTGTTTTGATCGACGGAGGAAGAATGGATACTGTCTATTTACGGGTGAATTCCGAGAACCCCGATGAAACAAGTCTAAAGAAGGCTGCAGAACTAATCAGGAAAGGCGAACTGGTGGTTTTTCCCACGGAGACCGTATATGGATTGGGCGCGAATACCTTTGATGAAACGGCCGTTAAGAAGATTTTTGAGGCAAAAGGCAGGCCCCAGGACAACCCTCTTATAGTTCACATTTCTACAATGGAGATGTTGAAAAAAATCGTCTCACAGGATGTCGGCGCTTTTTCGGCTCTGATGGATCTGGTCTGGCCAGGGCCGGTAACGTTGATCTTCGAGAAAAGCAAGGCAATACCTGATTCCGTTACTGCAGGGCTGAAGAGCGTGGCCGTCAGATTTCCTTCCCACCCGGTAGCCCAAGAACTGATACGACTCTCGGGTGTTCCTATCGCAGCACCCAGCGCGAATCTCTCAGGCAGGCCAAGCCCCACAATGGAAGAACACGTGATCGAAGACATGGACGAAAGAGTTAGCTGCATTATCCTTTCGGGTTCGACGGTTTTCGGACTCGAGTCAACGATTATTGATCTCTCAAGAGGAAGACCCTCCTTATTGAGACCAGGCCCGATCGACCCGGATCAACTGAAGGGAGTCCTTGGAGATCTTCATGTTCCGGAATTTGTTTCGGGCAGAAAAGAGTTTCTTGGTGATCCGGTGTCACCGGGTTTGAAATACCGGCATTATTCTCCAGACATTCCATTAATACTCGTCGAAGGAGAAACCGGAATGGTTGTCACAAAGGTAGGAATACTGGCTGGAAGAAAGAAGTCTCTCGTTCTTTGTTCTGAAGAAATGAAGGATTATTATCCCGTTCAGGTCAAGAAGGTCGTTCTCGGTTCGAGAGACAACCTCCTTGAGGTTGCATCGAATCTCTTCAAAGAACTGAGAAATAAAGCGAACATGGAATACTCTCAGATCATTGCCGAGCCTTTCCCTGAAACAGGTGTGGGACTTGCGATTATGAACAGGCTGAGGAAGGCTGCCTGGAAAATTGAAAGAGCTTAGAATTCCGACTCGGGGAGAGTGGTCAGTTTGAAAAGAAGACTCAAGAATCTTTCGGGAGAGATCTTCGTTGTACTGGGAACAGTTCTCGTAGCACTGGCTTTCTACCTCGTCTTTACCTGGGGCGACAGGGCCGTGACGATGATTGAAATAACCGTGGTCGAGAAAGTTGACAATTCCGAAGCTGGAAAATCTGATTACAGAGTGACGGCAGATACGGGAGAGGAATTCGTGATTCAAAACGCCGAAAGCCAGGGCTTCTATGCTGCTTCAAGGGTCTTCAAGATGCTTGAAGTCGGAGGAACCTATCAGGCACTTGTGACGGGAAGAAGAATACCGATTCTTGGTATGAAGAGGAATATCATCGAGGCGATCCCCTCTCCATGATCTACTCGAAAGAGAATCCTTCTTCCAGTAAGTCGACACAAGCTCTCGTAACCGAACCATCGTAAAGAGTACCTGCTCCGGAAGTGATCTCTTCTATTGCCACCTCTATTCCAAATGCCGGCCTGTAGGGTCTGTGCGACGATATCGCTTCGACAACATCTGCCACAGCGATTATTCTGGCCGGCAGGAGTATCTCCTCTCGCTTTAGCCCATAAGGGTATCCAGAACCGTTTAGCCTTTCATGGTGCTAAATCACGTAGTCGGCGATCGGAAAATCAAACTCAATTTCCTTTAGAACTTCATAGCCAAGCCGAGAGTGCTCTTTGACCATCTCAAACTCTATATGATTGAGTCTTCCAGTTTTCTTAGAATCTCGGAAGGGATCCAGAGTTTCCCGATATCGTGGAGAAGGCCACTCATCCTTATATTCTCGCAAACTCTATCTTCTAGTCCCATTCTCCTGGAAATCGAGGCTGCCAGAAGCCCCACTTTTCTCTGATGCCCCGCAGTGTAGGGATCTCTGATCTCCACGATTCTAGAAAGCGCATTAATTGTGCTTGAGAAGGTGGCCTCGAGTTTCTCCTTACTCTCCTCGACCTCTCTTCTCGCGACCCTAAGATCGGTGACGTCTGAGATGAAGCCTTCGACGAACACTTCGCCCCCATTCTCGCCGGCAACTACCTTTCCCCTTTCAAGAACGTACTTCACCCGACCCGACTTGGTCACTATCTTGTACTCTATCTCGTAGTAATCGCCCGCTGCAAAGGACTCCTGGATTAGGCCCCACACCATCTCCCTATCCTCGGCATATAGCAGATCCGAGTAAGAAAGTTCCTTGTTTCCAATAATCTCTTCTGGCCGGTAGCCGGTGAGCTCTATGATCCCTCTACTGACAACTTCCATGGTCCACTCTCTGTCGTTTTTACATCGGAAAGCGATGCCTGGAAGATTAGAAACCAATCTGTCAAGCTCTGGTTTGCCCTCTCCCAGCTTCGTGAAAGCATTGACCGAATCGCTGAGGCCATCATAAACGATTGCAATAACGCCTTCATTCAGTCTGTAAACCGACATATCTCTCAAGATATCTATTCTCGAACCCGAGCAGGGCTTCAGACTATTGTGACGGGGAACACCGGTACTATTGACTTCCCTTATCACATCTGTGATTCCGAAATCAACGGCGCCCGTAATCACCCGTTCGAACTCCTCTCCAACAAGCTCATCTCTTGCAAGACGTTCTATTCTGAGTGCAGCGGGATTGGCATTGAGAATAGTACAGCTCCCGCCTTTCGATACACCGCAGAGCAGAATGCCGCTTCTTGCCAGAGAAAAGAGACCACGGTAGCTGGCAGCATCGATACTGGAAGAGCAATCAAGACACGACCGGGAGTCTTCCTTGAAATCCTGTCTGGAATTCGAATCGCCCATTTTTCATCTCCAAATCGATAAATGCTCCGATCATATCATTCTTAGAGTGTCTACAAAATCACCGACGGAACTCTATTTGATCAGAGGTTTGAGTGTATCGCACTTCTTAAAGAGTCCACAGACCCTTTGAATCCAGTCATAGCACCTGAGCAGAGCATCGAATCGACTATGGCTTCGGCGCACGCCCAGACAGCTGCCCTGAATATTTCACTCAGCGTGTTCCCTTCGTTCATTAAGCTCTGCTCGGACAAACTGTACTCTCTGGCTGTAGTGAAAGCAAGTGAAATGTCTCCACTTCCATGGTACCCTGGAGCTCCAAGCAGCCCAATCGCAAGATTCATGTGGCGCGTTACTCTCTTCAACTGAAGTGGCATCAAAGGTAGGTCTGTTCCAAGGATCATGATAAGCGATCCTTTCTCCCTATCTGAATCTTGTAGCTCGGAACGCAATTCCAGAGAAGGAATTCTAAGGTCGGACGATCTTCCGAAATTCGAAAGAACGAAAACCCCCAAGGTGTATTTCCTGCCTCCGAACTCGACTATTCTTGAAGACGAACCGATCCCGCCCTTATAACCAAAGCAGACCATCCCGGTCCCCGCGCCACAGCTGCCGAGCTGGAAATCCTTTTTCGCGTCCCCGACCGCATCGGCAACCATCTCTTCTTTTATCGCCAGCGCTCGAATTTCATTTAGAAAGCCATCGTTGCACTCCATGACGACTACGTTGAGAGACGACAATTCAGGATTACTCTCTAGGGCGAGTCTTACAGCACCCTGATGTACGGCTCCAATTGAAAGTGTGTTGGTCAAAAAGATATCGCTCTCGATGGTCCCGAGTTCTTCTATCTGAATGAGGCCCATCGACTTTCCATAACCGTTGAAGACGCTGGAAGCTGCCGGGACGGGTCTTTCATATACGAAAGGAATCCTTATGACGCTTATTCCCGTTCGCAGACATCTCGGTGAATCCTCAATCAAAGTGTAATGCCCGACTCGTATTCCCTCAAGATCCGTGATCTTGTTCAAAGTCCCCGTTTCGTACCCGTCTCCCGGGCGAGCGAGCTCTCTAAACCTCATCTCTTCACCTATCTTTCTATAATTGATATTGGATCCTGTTTCGAAATCAAGTATCTTGCCGTGATTACTCCGGCTAACAGAACAATGACGGTCATTACAGAGATTCTGAAGAGCGTCTCTGGAACTACGATCGACGAAACATACAGCCCCTGAAGAAAGACGGATCTAAAAATCTGCCAGCAGACCGTTGCCAGAAGATATCCAATTGCTGCACCTGTAAGAAGAACTAATAAAAGTTCTCCGAAAAAGAGAAGACCAATCTCGTCTCTCCTCTGTCCCAAAATGTTTCTGATTGATATCTCACTCCGTCTTGCCAAGGTCACCCTTGTAACAGTAACCACGCCGATTATTATGACGACGAAGAATTGAAGATAGATGATAATCGAGGAAATCAACTCCATGAACTGCGTCTCGGCACGGATCTTCAACTCGAAAGTCTTCCTGTCGACTACTTCCACCTGACCGATCTCCGAGGCGAAACGTCTGATTTCTCCTGCAAGATTACGCTCATCGTATAATACTAGGAGACCGTCAGATTCTATTCTGTCTTCCACCAGAACACCAGCGTGACTTTCGAGACTTGGCAGAACCTCCATCGAAGAGTAATCCAACCCCCTGACAGAACCATTGACAATCAAGTCAAAAAGACTCCTGCTAACATATAGCGTACCGGCCGCCGGATCTTCGTCGAATATTGAGAGAAGTCTCGAATGCTCAGTAGATACAACTGGAATGAAGAGTTTTGTAGTGCCGAACATAAGCTTCACATCCGAGTCGAGAAGATCGGCAGGAAGGACAGCCGTTGACTTCGATGAAATTTCTTCCGGAAGCCTGAGCTCCTCCAATTCCGAGGTCTGAATATAAGAACATCGATTGAACAACCAGCCGCTGTCTCGAACTGTGTCCGTCAATGAAGATAGAAGCGAACCAAAAACAGTCAATAGCACGGCAAACGCGATGATGTTCACAAAAAGAGATCTGTAGCCGTCGCTTCTCAGAGGAAATTGGAGCCAGGGCAAACCAACATTCCTGAATCTGTTCTTAAGCAGACCGACTCTTTCTTCAGAGCTCTTCAGAAGACCGACGAGATCTCTTCTCAGATGTCTTCCTATCAATATCTGATATAGAACAATCGTGGTGAACGGTATGAACAACGTGCAAATAGAAGAGACGGCGCTGTCGCCTATATAAAGACCATTGGGCGTGAAGAAGCGATCTTCGAATAGTGAAAGAACAGCTCCACCCGCAAGGAGGCCAAGGATCCAGCCAGCAATTCCCTGATAGAGCGACTCCAGAAAGAGTCTTATCTTCAAACTCCCGGGAGAATGCCCTATAGCAGCAAGAATAGCATACTCCTTTCTTCTTTCACGAATGCTTACCGAATTAAGCATTGTAAGAGCTATTATGAAAACCAGGGCGACAAAGAGATTTGTCAAGAAGACTCCCAAATAGTAACTTGCATACTGCCTCTCAAGGGTCTCCCGGGAAGAAACCGGTCCTTCAATCGAAACCGGAAGTCCTTCTCCGATGATCCTTAATCTCAGTTCGTTTTCAACTGCTATTAGAAAACCTTCTTCAGCGAATACCAGGAAGCCAAACGATCCTTTGCCCCTCGAGATTCCCGACGGCCCCAGTCCAAACACCGAGGGTCCTGCCAGAGACGCGACCACTGTATATAGCCCCTTGCTCGACATTTCGGAGATTTCCTCATAGACATTTTCCAGATCTAATCCTGAGGCTCTTAGAAATGAATCGGAGACAATGATTTCATTTGTCCCTGGGGCAAATACCGTCCCTTCTGCAATGTAGGCATTGCTCTCGCGCAGCATCCGAGATATCTCCGTTTGCTTGATTCCATAAACAGGAAAATTGGCTCTTGCACTTCCGAAAAGGTTGTAGCCGAGATAGGCTATATCTACCGGGATAACATCTGAAAGGCCAAACACGTCTTCAAAAACCTGGATGAGACTGCTGTCAATTGACTCGTCTCTTCCGCTTTCAGAGACATACTGTACCGTAATCCAGCTCTCGTTGATCTTTGCTATTCTGCTTCTCGTCTCTCCGAAGGACAGAAAGATTGAGCTAATCACAAGGCTCATTGATACACCCAGAGCGACAACAAATATGAAGACCAGAATTCTGCCCGGCCTTCTTTTGAGATATAACCACATGTATTTAAGCATTCACACCAACCTCATAGACCTGGCCATTTTCCACTCTGAGTCTTCTTCTGAAATCCCCGATAATCTCAGACGAATGAGAAACGAGTATCAGAGTCGCGCCTGACTTCGAGCAATAAGACTTCAAGAGCTCTATTACCCTGCTGCCATTTTCGTCATCCAGGGAAGCGGTCGGTTCATCGGCGAAAACAACTTTCGGGTTGGCTATCAATGCTCTTGCCACAGCCACCCTCTGACTCTGTCCAAGTGAGAGCTCATACGGGAATCGCTTGAGGAGTTTGTTCAATCCAAGCGCAGTAGTGATTTCTTCGAGCCTCTTTCTTGCTCCTCGTTTTTCTTTCAGGGGGAGCAGAATATTCTCTCTGACAGTTAGGTGGTTTATCAAGAAGTGCTCTTGAAACACAAATCCGAACTCTTTTCGCCGAAGTTCGGCTTTTGCGGAAGGAGTGAGAGCTGTAAGCTCCTTGCCTTCGTATTTGACTTCTCCGCGACTTGGCTCCTTTAGAGTGCTCATAATGAAGAGAAGGGATGACTTCCCTGAACCCGAAGGACCGAATATCCCAACTTCTTCCCCCTTCTCTATCTTGAGGTCTGTCGATTTGAGCGCCGCCAGAGCCTGCTTCTTCGTCTCATATATCAATGCGACTTCCTTCAATTCGAACATCCTACTTCCTCCTTTGAGAAAACTTACTGCGATTATCCCACAAACACTCCGTACTGGAAAACTTGGCAAAAGAGAAAAAAGAGGTAATAGTATGATATATACTGTTCTATACGGAGGTGAACGATGAAGATAATGATCGATATAGATGACATTCTTACGGACTTCAATCGAGCCTTTCTAAGAATCGCCCACGAAATGTTTGAAGAGGTGCCGCTAGAAGTCGAAGTCAAGGTCTGGGATTTCTGGAAAAGCGTCCCCAATCTTACGCTTGAGATGGAAGAGAAGGTGTGGGAAGTCATAAGGAATACAGAAGATTTCTACGAATCGCTGCCTCCATATGCTTCCGGGGAGGACTTAATGAGGCTTGGCGATTTGATAGCCGAAGGTCGTCATGAATTCTATTTTATTACATCCAGATTCCCGACGAAGGGAAGAAACGTTCAGATACAATCTCAGAGATGGATTCAGAAGGTGATTGACGAACCGGTATCGGTAATTGTAAGCTCCAGAAAGGGTGAACTATGTGAAGTTCTGGGCATTGACTACGCCGTTGATGACGCACCGCATCATATTGAGAACCTGCTCGATCACGGCATCAATACTTACATTATGGATTGGCCATACAACAGACATATCGAACATCGTCTTAGAGTCAAGAGCCTTGGGGAGTTTCTAGATAGTATATTGATCTGAAAAATCTGGAGGTGAGAGACATGAAAAAGCCGCTTCTTACTCTTCTTTTAATTACTTTTGCGACGATGGTCTGTCTTCAAGAACTGCCTGGGAGGATCAGATTGTGTATTTCATTATGATAGACCGTTTTTCGAACGGCGATCCGTCCAACGATGACATGGGATTTGGAGAATCCGGCAGCGACAACTCGAGATATAACGGCGGAGATCTCAAAGGAATAATCGACAAACTGGATTATGTCAAAGGACTGGGTGCAACGGCTATATGGATCACCCCTCCTGTCGCAAACCAGTGGTGGAATCCTTGGGTGAACTACGGGGACTACCATGGATACTGGGCCAGGGATTTCAAAAGAATTGACGAACACTTTGGGGGCATCGAGCTGTACAGGAAATTGGTTAAGGAAGCTCACGAAAGGGGGTTGCTGGTGATTCAGGACATTGTTCCGAATCATGTCGGTGATTACTTCCGGTTCGTGGATGGAGTGTTCGAGTTGAACACTGAAAGTATTCCGACATCTTCTCCTGAGTCATATCCTTTCTCCCTGAACAATTTCGACGACCACGAGACTGATCATATATATCACTGGACGCCGGACATCTCTGACTTCAACGATCAATACCAGAAGCTCAATTATCAGATGTCGAGTCTAGACGACCTTAACACTGAGAATATGGCTGTAGTTTCGGCCCTTAAAGACTCCTTCACTTTCTGGATAGAAGAGGCCGATATCGATGGCTTCAGAATCGACACGGCAATTTATGCTCCTATGGAGTTCTGGAAAGAGTTCCTGAACGGTGAGGTTGGGGTCTACGAAGTTGCCTCCAGGAATGGCAAAACGGAATTCCTTACCTTTGGAGAGGCCTGGGTGAGGAGCGATCCCGAAGGCGACGACAGAGGCCCTCAGGGAAGATATGAGTATCCTACAGACATTACTTTCAAGAACCAGATGGATCTTCTCTGGGCGAATGCAAAACAGATAGGGGCTTCGCTGGTCTTGGGAATGAAGATAAAGGACCTTACTGACTCATGGGGACCACAAAACGGATTTGACCACGTTACATTCCAGATCTTCATAGACGACCCAGACAAGAAGGTCGCTTCAGTCCTGCCGTTCCAGAATGCATCCATGCCCGATGGGCAAGACTGGGATTACTTCATCTTCGCAAACGTGTGGTCCATAGTTGCATACTCCGCAGAGGAAAGTGGTCCCGGATCTTTCGGAACTGGCATTTCACCAACTCCCCTGGTCCAGAAAAACAAGATGAACAACGAGGTCATTCTGAAAATCGCCGGGGAGACTATCGGAAGGCCAGATGATTTGAAGGGATTCAACATTTACATAACCACCTGGGACTTCGACGGAACTGAAGCAGTTTACCGCGATATCTATCCCGAGCCGAAAAGCTATCACTTCGGAGGTGGAAACGAGGAAGATCCGTATATTATGGATGATATTTTGATCAGG
>WOZY01000153.1 GCA_011620045.1 Mesotoga sp. | reverse complement strand
CTGAGGTATCTTTGCCTCTGTCATCACAAAAGTGTGATTATGTGTCATGAAAGCGCGACTTCATTCTTGAGAAGAGGTGGTGAAACAGTGAAATCAAATGAGCTGAGAGCACCTCGCAGTCCAACAAACATCGCGCAAGCAATCATGCTCGTTGTCGAAGTTGGAGTGGAAGTATGCGATGCTGCATGCTACATAGCTGTACAGTACAAGAAGACCAAGAAAGAACTGAAAAAATAATCTGCAACACCAGAGTCAACGAAACCTGAATCCCCGCTCCAAACTTCGAACTACCCAAGACTTACTCTAACCTTGTTGTATCATCAGAAAAAGAGAGAACCTATTTTCAAGAAGATCGTACAGCTTACGGAATAGTAATCACACGAAACAGCGTTTTTCCCTTTGCAAATGACTACTAGGTTGAAGAAATGATTCTTCACCAAAGCAAATTCACCAAGAAGACACGAAACTTCTCACTCTATCTCACAACAAAGTGTGATTATATATCCCGAACTGCGCGCCAAGACTGGCAATGGAAGAAGGTGATTTCATGGAGCTTGTCTACAAATACTATGCAAGAGCTCCCTGGATTGTAGTCGATTACTTCAAAGAAAAACTGCTTGACTCTCTTGAAAACGGAGAGATACTTACCGAAGGACAGATTCAAATCACCCGTCGACAGGAAGACTTCATCATCTTTGTGAAATTCACCAACTTCCGCGATGAGGAAAACGGAATCGAGGAATTTCAGGTCGCTCTGAACAAAATATCCGAATTGCTCAATAGAATCAACATCGCCTTTGAACCACCAAAACTCCATAAGATTGATGGGGACTATGTACTTGAAAACTGACACAAACAAGTGTGATTATGCACCTTGAAGGAGGTGATTCTGATGGAAGACGAAAGAGACTTCTACGACGATTACTACCTGGATGAAGATGGGGGATTTGGTCTCGGAGGCAGTGCCTGTGCGACCTGCTGGTGCAAAGGAGTCTTCTGCGACTGCAGTGGTTGCACCATCCAGGAAGGCAGAAACGTCTGCGAAAACTGTGAAGACAATTCTTAACCGGAAGAGGTGTCCCATGAGAGTTCATATAAGAAGCTTCTGGCAAATGGCCGGAGCAGTCGCGATAAAGAGATATGCCGCTGACTGCACTTTCACGGAAAACCTGTTAGAGACGTCAACGTCCAAGAAGGCAATCTTCGAGAATGCCCTCAAAGATATGCTTAACAAGAACGGCAAGCCCTGGGCACCAAACCTCAGGCCTTTTTTAAAGCAGTACACAGTTCTGGATAAAACCTCAAAGATCCTCGAGGAAAACAATATTGGAAGGAAAGTATGCAGTCTTTGCGGTTCTAGAGTGGCAACTCTCGAAAAACTGTCAATGCTAGGAGATCCTCTCTCGGTAAAAGCCGAGAATTTTCAGAGCTTCTTTAGCTTCGGCTCGGGAAGCGGCGAAGTCTGCCTGGACTGCCAGTTCCTCGGAATGATGGCCGGTCTTGCCCTATTCTACACATCTTACAAGGACGGGCAGGACTACGTGATCACTTACCTCTTCCCGGAGAGCGATACTCTAGAATCGACCTACAATACATTTCTCTGGATGAAGGATCTCCACGAGCCCGGTTCCTGGAGAAATCTGAAGGTCAAGGCGAGATTCTATCCTCAGGAACCCTACGAAACTCTTCTCCTTTCTCTTCACACCCTGTTCGAGAAGACCAAATTCATTCCCCACTCCTCGTTCAAAGTCATGCAGGTCTCGAACGCCGGAAGAAACAACTCCTTTCTCAACTTCGACTCATTCGAGAGAGTGGAGGAGTTGGCAGTCTTCTTCGAAAACGTAGAGACCCTCGGGGGGGACTTCTCGAAATTCATGGACAGTCTGGTAATCCCTGCAAGCCCTTCTGCCGATGTTTCAAGGCGTGAAGAGATAGCCAGAATGATCCTTTCTTTCAAACCACTCGAAGAAAGGCTTCAGATGATCATGTTCGATTTTGATTACCCTGTCCGTTCTATATACGAGGTGATAATCGCATCAAATACCATGAAGGGAGTGAATGGCTTGGATCAAAAGACAATCGATCTCTCCAAAAAGGCCGGCGAAGTGATCGGCAACGCGGTCTTTGAAGCCCAGAGTTTTGGCGATCTATACTCTCTACGCAACAGCCGCTCTCTGGAAGATCTCTTGCTCACCATTGCCGATCTTGAATTCAAGTACGCAAAAGAGGACTGGAAGATCAGAGTTCCCGAAGAGTTCATACGAATCCTAAATGAGGAGACCTGGAAGAAGGCCAAAGCCCTTCTCGTAATCTTCGCCGTAAACAAATACCTTTCAAGACATTATGCATCCTCACAGAATGGAGGTGAAAAGATTGCAGATTAAATGTCTCTCCTGGGGTTCAATATCCAAGGTCACCATGGGCAACCCCAACGCAGGCTTCACCGAAGGCAACATTCAGACCGCAAAAAAGATCGTCGCCCCCGATGGATCTGCGTTCAACTACGTTTCCGGACAATGTCAGCGCCACGGTCTGAGAGAGAGATTTGCCGAAATGGGAGAGGCTCTCTCCACTCCCGTAGACGGAGAAGTCGAAACGACTCTCGGAGATCCGCTGAACTACATCGACGACGACCTCTTCGGCTACATGATCGCAGTAACCGGCGACAACAGAAAGAGAACATCTCCCGTAAGAATCGCCCCGCTCGTTTCTCTCTTCCCTTACAGAGGCGACAGAGATCTGCTTACAAAGACAAGAAAAGCCAGCGACAAGGGCGGAAACATGGTTGAAACCGAAGTCTATTCCGCATATCTCAG
>WOZY01000248.1 GCA_011620045.1 Mesotoga sp. | reverse complement strand
GCAGCGCTTGCAGTCTGGCTGCTGTTTCCTTCAATAGCTGCATTTATTATACAGAAGTACTGGGTTGGAAAGAAAAAGTATGTCACGGTGACCGGGAAACCGACAACTTCTGTCCTTAAGAGTGTTAGCAAGCCGGTAAAATGGATTCTCTTTTCGCTGTGTATGTTTATTGCGGTCTTCACACTCACAATCTACGCCACGATTTTCTGGGGAGCCTTTGTGAAGGCGTGGGGAATGAACAATACTCTTACTCTGGAGAACTTCAAGTATGTCTTCGATGTCGGACTCGAGGCAATCAAGGACACTCTCGTTATTGCTTTTACATCAACACCGATATCTGCCGTTCTTGGCATGATAATCGCCTTTCTCCTTGTCAGGAAGGTCTTTCCTGGAAGAAGGGTCATGGAATTCACTTCGATGCTGAGCTTTGCAGTTCCCGGAACAGTAATTGGAATTGGGTACATTCTTTCATTCAACAAGCCCCCGTTGCTGCTCACGGGAACTCTGGCAATACTTGTTCTCAACTTCGTTTTCAGGTACATACCGGTTGGAATACAGTCGGGTGTTGCTTTGCTCAACCAGGTAGATCCTGCGATTGAAGAGGCGGCATACACACTTGGAGCAGATAACAGGCAGGTTTTCACGAAAGTGACGCTGCCCCTAATTATGCCAGCCTTTTTCTCTGCTTTAGTCTTTGCCTTTGTTAGAGCGATGACTGCAATCAGCGCGGCGATATTTCTTGTTTCTGCCAGATGGAACCTGATAACGGTTCAAATACTGAGTCAGAGTGATTCCGGACGTCTGTCGGAAGCATGCGCCTTTTCCGTGCTGTTGATCGGTATGATTATGGGCTTCATTCTGATACTGAAGATCTTCCTGAAGAACAAAATTAGTCTATCCAGCGGTGGAACGGCGGGACAGGGGTGATTTGATGAGTCTAGTATTAAGAAATGTGAGAAAGGTCTTCACCAGCTACGGAACGGAGACGGTTGCCGTAGACGATTTCGATCAGGAGATCCAAAGAGGGCAACTGGTAACGCTTCTGGGGCCTTCAGGTTGTGGCAAAACTACTACGTTGAGGATCATCGCAGGTTTTGAAGTTCCCACAAACGGACGCGTATTGCTTGATGGAAAGGACGTCACAAATCTGCCTCCCAACCGGAGGAACATTTCGATGGTCTTCCAGAGTTACGCTCTCTTCCCTCATCTAACTGTGGAAGAGAACATCTCTTTTGGTTTGAAGCTCAAGAGACTTGACAGAAACACCATGAAGAAGAAGATAAGGGAAATGACAGATCTCGTCGGCCTCAAGGGACTTGAAAAGAGAAGACCGGATCAGTTGTCGGGAGGTCAGCAACAAAGGGTGGCACTTGCAAGGAGTCTGGTTATGGAACCAAGCGTTCTGCTCTTCGATGAGCCGCTTTCGAATCTCGATGCGAAATTGAGAGAATCTATGAGGCTTGAGATCCGGCGAATCCAACAAGAGGTCAATATTACCAGCGTCTATGTTACTCACGACCAGGTCGAGGCGATGAGTATTTCCGACGTAATTGTTGTCATGAGCGACGGGAAGGTTATGCAGATCGGGAGTCCGTTCGACATCTATGCTAGACCCCAGAACAGCTTTGTAGCGGATTTCATAGGAAGAGTTAACTTCATTGACGGCGAGGTAGAATCCATCGACGGAGACTCGGTAACTGTTTCATCCAGTTCACTGGGAAAGAAGTTTGCGGGCATAAAGGGTGGAGAGCTCTCCCCTGGAGACGGTGTAAGGATAGTCTTGAGACCGGAGTCTTTGTCGGACAGAGAAGAAGACAAGATGAATGTTCTCAGTGGAAAGGTGTTGAAATACGTCTTTCTGGGGTCGAATGTTGAGTACGAAATTGAGCTTCCCGATGGAAAGATACTCAATGCTGTGACTTTCAACCCGATTGAGAGAAAGTTCCCCGTTGTAGGAAAGGAAACGGATCTGTATTTTTCTAAGGAGAGCGCCTGGGTTATCAAGAGATGAGATGGATGGTCATGATGTTCTGACTTACAATTGCCTGAACTTGAATAGTGATTTTTCCTCTGAAGAAGTAACTATAACACCTTACACATATGGAGCCTTCGATCCTGGTCCGTACAATCATTCAGTGAGTGCTTTCGAAGATTATTTGGGGAAGCCTTATCTTTCTGATTCAGACAGAGAGCTTCATGTGGATTTCTTTGATAGCCGGTCTCCGATAGATGGCAAAGCGCCTGCCTGGCAGATAATTACAGTCTATTCATACGAACCCGATTTTGGAATGGATAGTGACCTTATTCTCTCGCCTATGCAAAAACTAATGGGTAGTAGCGCATCCTGGCGCCATGAAGAGTATCGCATACTGTTTCGATTTGGCGAGGTCACGAAGAGATTCCTTCATTTCGACAGGATGAGTCAGCTTGCTATGAGTAAGAATGACAAGTACTGGGCCTTAAGATTTGCAGGCAGAGCGATTCACTATCTTGAGGACAACGGAACACCCTATCATACTTCCCCGGGCACTCTCTCCGAAATTCTGAAGATCCCTATTTTTTACAGGAGCCAGTTCAAGAAGATCAGTAGTTACCATAAATTTCATGACAGGTACATTGGCTACCGATTGTGGAGAGAGTATGCACCTTTCATGAGAGTAGTAAGAGAAGTCGAAGCCGGTGTCTTTGATGGACTTACAGACTTGGTAAAGACAACCAGAAAAAGGGCCTTACGCATTCTCCCTGAAATTGAGAGGCCAATAAAAAAAATAGTTCGTGAAAGCTCTTCTTCGCATTCGAGAATAGATTTTTCCAGAGA
>WOZY01000168.1 GCA_011620045.1 Mesotoga sp. | reverse complement strand
ATCTGATCCACTTGCCTGATCATTTAAATCTCATTAAGCGGAGCAAACATCTAGAAAATGCACTTCTTTGTACCTTGCTAATTTCCGATCTGGTCAGGACTTAGGGTGCAAAATGAAAGGTCATGCCCATGTGAGGACTTTTGATCGTGTTCAATATGCTTTGTCGAGCAGTATATGGCGATGAATGACAAAAAACCGGAGGCAATTTACCTCCGGTTCTGTTTTTGGCAAGTGACTCTAGTTTGAGACTGTCTGCGGAACGTTCTCTGCGAGCTCTACCAGATCTACTTCGAAGAGTCGGTCTCCGATGTACTTTATACCCTTTATTCCAAGTTCTTCCGCTAGAGTTGCCGCTTCTTGATTAGATGTAAAGGTAATTCTTCCAGCTGGTTCGAAAGGAACAATGGACCAGTTATAGGAAGGCGAGGGGGTAATAGTACCCTTCTCGATTATGTAGTCGATAATTACGCTTCTGTTCTCGACTGTCGATGAAAGAACAATATCCGCGTCGACGAGATGATAGCCTCCTCCACCAGCACGGTAGTTGTTTGTGACAACGAGGAATTCCATATCGTCTTCGATTTCTTCTCCCTCATAGGTCAGATCGACAATCCTCTGACCGACTGGGTTTCGGACATCTATCTGGTAGTTGATTCCTTCGATTACATCGAAGTTGTACGATGAGAAACGCGCCAGGAGGTTCTGATCCTCAGTACTGCTTGGACCAATCTGGTTGAAGTTCTCGGCGCACTTTTCCAGCCAGCCTTTTAGCTCTATGCCGTTAACTTTCACAACGTGCAGTGTGTTCGAGTAAATATAGATGTCTGCGGCATTCATTATTTTGACGTCTCCAGCTTCAACACTGGTGTTGGTTCTGAATGGCGCCGCGGCTGAAAGCAGTGGCATTCCTTCAAATTCAGTTCCCTTGAAATACTCACTTGCATACCAGAGCTGAGCTTCGTTGACGAGCTGAGTGACTTCGTTATCGATTACTCTGCTGAAGTATCCCTTGATAGGTATGGTTGTCGTCCCAACCGGGGCCATTACGTAATCAATGGTTGCTTCGTGCTGTTCCTTAACTGCTTCGACGATCTCTGGCGCGGATTCAATCTTTTCGTCAACATGCCATAGCTGTGGACAAGAAGAGAAGACCTCCCATTTTCCATCCTGATTAAGAAGATGAAAATGGATCAATCCTAGAGAACCTCCCCAGCTACCGGCCATAGTGACGGGGACTCCATCGATTGTATCGGCAATTCTTCCGTGACTGTGACCCATGATAACTCCATCTATTCCTTCAACGTTCTTGAGTATTTCTTCCGCGTCTGAGCTTCCCTGATGAAGGGAAACTATGACGAGGTCAACGCCCTCTTCCCGCAATTTGGGGACGTACTTTGCAGCTGCTTCGACTATAGGTTCGGCATAGACTTTTCCTTCGAGGAGAACTTTGTCCCACATCATTATTTCTGGGGGAAGAAATGCAATTACACCAATCCTGATTGGAATTCCATCGACTTCTCTTTCCAGTATCACATAAGGATCGTACCTGAGTTCTTCGGTGTCTGCGTTGTATAGATTTGCGGAAATCATTGGAAACTTAGCAGATGCAATCGCGAGGTCCAGATATTCAAGACCGAAATTGAATTCGTGGTTTCCAATTCCAACTACGTCATAATCCATGATATTCATGGCTTTGATTATCGAGGGGGTGTCTCCCATTTTGATTGGATCGATTCTTGCCTCACGCTCTGCGAGAACGCTTCCTTGAATGGCGTCTCCCGTGTCGATCAAGACGGTGTTTCTATACATCTCCCTAGCCATCTTGATGAGAGTGAACGTTTTGGCAGCGCCGTAATCACTCACTTCTTCTACAGTCAGGTAATCGTAAGGCATAACATAGCCGTGAAGGTCCGTTGTTCCCATAACTACGAGTTCATGAATCGAGGTCTTTCCGAATGCCATTGCGGGGATTAGCGTGGCGAGAATCAGGGCGATTACAACTGCAGGAATTCTTCTCTTCCAGTTCAATAGCTCCACCTCCATTTAGGTTGGCCAGCACTGTTGTCTGCCGGATGAATGATTGCCCTCTGACCGTGAGAATGCTTTACCGAAGACAATCGAGGATTTCAAAGAATGTTTCGAAACAGTACTATTTTACTATAACCATGTGGTCACTTTAAGAATGAAAACGCACATCTCGGTAAATGAAAGTAGGCTGTCTAATTAAGACTGAAGAGCGGGGTACAGAGTATGTGGTCTTGGGTCTGGTAAAACCGGGCAAATGGCTAGAAGCTCTTGCTCGCAGGGAGCCTCATCTATTTGTACACTGGGCAATGGGGATATTCTATACGGCTGGATAATGGAGCGGATGAATCGAGACGTTCAAGTCCGGTTCTGAGAGAGCCTGGGGATAAAATCCCCTGCGCTACTCACCAGTTGTGAATGACATGAACAAGAGCCAACACTAGGGGAGACAGACAACGCGCATCTAAGAACCGCTGTACGCTTAAGGGCGGAAAACCCGCTGATCGCTGAACGTTTTTAAGAGACGTCCTCCGTCAACCGTCCAAGACCAAGGATCCGTTCACCGATAAGATCGAGGTAAGACGAGAAGGATCATTTCGAGAGTTAGCTACGCTCATGAGAATACCGAGATTCTGACCAGGAACTTTGTCAGATGACGGAAAGCAAAAAAGGCAGTCATCCCGTAGAGGCTGCCCTGAATTGCTCCTGTTCAAGGCCTTTGCACGGGATCTCACATCAAAGAGCCGCTGAACGCTGGGAAGAACAGTTGCAAGTGCCAAGTTGCAAGACCACA
>WOZY01000104.1 GCA_011620045.1 Mesotoga sp. | reverse complement strand
GGTACGCGAGGATATCGCCCAGTCCTTTGCTCCTGTCAGCCTGGAGGAAGGTGTGCCGTCAGGTTGGAAGGGTCTTGATATCGGCCCATCAACAATCGAGCTTTTTGAAGGAAAGCTAAGCGATGCGAAGACCGTTGTTTGGAACGGACCCATGGGTGTCTTCGAAATTGACGATTTTGCGAAGGGTACGGAGTCAATTGCAAAGGCGCTGGCCTCTCTAAATAACGCAGTCACCATAATCGGGGGAGGCGACAGTGCTGCGGCAATCAATAAGTTCGGACTTGCCGACAAGGTCTCCCATGTGTCTACTGGCGGAGGGGCGTCCCTTGAGATGCTGGAGGGAAAGGATATGCCAGGAATAATGAGCCTCTCAACTGAAGGTCGTAAAAAAAAACGTAGAATAATGGTCGCGGGGAACTGGAAGATGAACAAATCCCCCGATGAGTCAAGAATGTTTGCGGGGTTCCTTGCTTCCTCAATCGGAAATGAGAAAGCCGTAGATGTTGTTGTTTTTCCAGCGACAATATCGGTTCCTGGAGTGGCCGATATCCTGAAAGATACTACAATAAAGTTTGGAGTACAGAATATTCATCCGGCTGACAGCGGGGCCTTCACGGGAGAAATCTCAGTGCCGATGCTTGCGGATCTAGGAGTAGAGTACGTGCTTGTCGGACACTCCGAGCGCAGGCATATCTTCGGCGAAACCAGCGAGATGACTAACGAAAAGATCAAAGCGGTTCTTAAAGGCGGCCTCATCCCGGTCTTCTGTGTGGGAGAAACGCTGGAAGAGCGAGAATCGGGAAGAACAAACGAAGTTCTTGAGGAGCAGATCAGCAAGGGTTTTGCTGGACTTGATAAGAAGGAAGCAGAGAGAGTAATTATTGCCTACGAACCGGTGTGGGCTATTGGGACTGGAGTTGTGGCCACACCTGAACAGGCCGAAGACACTATGAAATTTGTCAGGGATCTCGTCTCTTCTCTTTACGACAATGACCTGTCAGAGAGAATTCGGATCCTCTATGGCGGAAGCATCAAACCTGATAACTTCGAGCCTCTGATTGCCATGGAGAACATTGACGGTGGGTTAGTTGGGGGAGCCAGTCTGCTGGAAAGCTTCGTACAGCTGGTTGCCATCGCCGAGTATCACGCTTGATTACACTGATTTGACGGCCGCCCGTCGGGCGGCTGTTTCGTTTTCTTTCTTAGCCTAGGTGTTATAATCTCAAAATAGGAGGTGTCGTTCTTGGACAGTTATCAGGAGCTTGAACTTGTCATAGACAAGATGGTGGAGGAATTCAACCGTCTTAGAAAAGAAAACGAGCAGCTCTGGAAGCAAGTTGAAGCCGCACAGAGAGAGGCGGAAGAGTCTGAGCTCAGAATCCGGGAACTAGAACTCCGTCTCGAAAGTGAATCAAGGACAATTTCCTCACTTATAAAGAGAGTCAAAGGCAGCCTCGTTGAAGACAGTAAGAAAGCATAAGGAGTCGAGCCATGAAGCGATCAGTCTCACTTGAGCTTGGAGAAAAGAAGTATACTTTTATTACGAGTGATCCACAAGAGCTTGTGGATCAAGTCTTTTCTAAGATCACGGAAATGTACGATTCATTAAAAAAGAACGAAGAAGAGATTGGCTATGAAAAAGTGCTCGTGGGGATTTCAGTCAATCTTGCGCACGACCTTGTTAGAAGTCAGAATGAACTGCTAAGGCTTAAAGCAAAATACGAAGAGGTTCTTTCAGAATACTTCCAGGGACGTGACGGGGTTGAGAAGTAGGTTAAGGATAGGGATCTTCGATTCGGGAATAGGAGGCCTTACAGTTTTGAAAAGGTTATTGGAGGCTTTCCCTGAAGGAGTGAGTTTTCACTATTTTGCTGATACAGCAAGGGTTCCGTATGGTTCAAAGCCAGTTGAAACACTTCAAAGATACTTAAGAGAGATCTTCAATTTTTTTTCGCAGCTGAATGTCGATGCAATCCTTACTGCTTGCAACACTTCCGATTCCATACTCTCTCAAAGAGAGAAATCAGAACTCAGTGTTCCTTACTTCAGTATCATTGATCCCACAGTGAGGACTCTTGGAGAATCAGCCCCGAGAGAATCGACTGTCGCAGTTATTGCAACTGAAAATACTGTGAAAAGATCGCTTTATTTGAGACGGCTCTTCCGCTATGAGAATCTTACCACTATTGTTCAGAGGGCATGTCCGCTTTTCGTCCCCTTAATAGAAGAGGGTATCTGGGAAGGCGAAATTGTCGATTCCATCGTAAAGTATTATTTGACTGATCTTGCAAGAACTGAACCAGACTTTCTCATACTTGGATGCACTCACTATCCGCTAATCAGAAAATCAATCGAAGCCTTTCTGCCTTCAAAAACCAGAGTAATTGATCCTGCGGAGTATATTGTTAGTGATTTCGCTGACTGGGCAGAAATCTCATCAACCGAACCATCTACGGTCGACTATTACGTTAGTGGAAATATTCGGTTTTTCCAGGAAATTCTGAAGAGGTATCTTCGAAAAGCGGAGAATGTGAGAGGCGTTGATCTAACCTTTACGGGGATAACTCTGAAGGAAAGTATTTAATATGAGCAGAACAGTTCTGATAGGAGGAGGCACCGGTCTCTCAACTTTCGCGAGAGTAATGAAGGATTTTGACTCTTCCCTCACCCTGGTTGTTGCAGTAACCGATGATGGAGGAAGTTCGGGGATTATTAGAGAAGCCATGTTGATGCCTCCGCCGGGCGATGTCAGGAACAACATAATTGCCCTGGCCGATGACGAAGAGCTTCTAACCAAGGTCTTTTCTTACAGATTCAAGGCACCTTCAATGGACGGTCATTC
>WOZY01000130.1 GCA_011620045.1 Mesotoga sp. | reverse complement strand
GGTGTATTCCTTGAAGATCATACCGGGATACGTTGAACTCGTCGAAATTTTAATGGCATGCGGCTTTGCAGACAGAAAGAGTTGTCTTGATGCGCCGTCTCATGACCTTGGATTGGATTTCGAGCCTGGAAGAGAACTTCGAGAATTCCTTGATCAGGTCAACAGTAGCGAGAACTGGTCGATAAGGATGGCTGTCGATGTCTTTTCTGAGATTAAGGATAGCGTCATTTTCTTCTGTGACTTTCCGGATGAACCCGGGCGAGAGATACCGCTTGAGGATTCTATCGAGAGTCTTGCAATTAATTTTGAAGACAGAGCCAGATGCGTTGTGGCTAGCATCATTCTAAACAATTTGAATCTTTCTCAGGAGGACGCGTGCAAGACACTTGATGGCGACCTTAGTATTGTCTCCGAGGCTATTGAAAAGGCAGAAGATCTTTCAGAAAACACAACGTGGTTTATCACCCAACTGATAAAATTCCCAAGACAATCAAAGGAAATCCTTCTCTTCGCGCTGAGCGAACTGAAGAAATACTATGAGCAATCTGGTTTAAGAAAGAGGAATCGTGACAAGGTCGTTGAAAGGCTGAAGCTATTCAAAGCCGAGGAGTATGAGGAAGTTGCAGAGAAATTTCTTGAATTCTACGGAATCAAGGCAAGGGAGGATCTACCCCTTCACTTGCTGTTTCAGAATACTCTGAAGTATTCGGGACTCAAGTTTTCTAGCGTCTGTAATACCCAGCTTATAATCTTCAGTGAGCACTTCAAACAGATTGAAGAGATAATGAATTCCTCAATAACAGACAACACCCTCAGGTTATTTCTAAGAAATCTTTCAGACAAGACAAAAATGCAGATCTTGAAAGCTATATCTGATGATTCGAAATATGTGGATGAGCTGTCCAAGCTTGTCGGTCTGTCAAAAGCAACGGTTTCATACCATCTCTCAACGTTAGCAGAACTCGCACTCGTCACTAGCCGTAAAGACCACCGACGAGTGTACTTCTCGTTGAATAAAGAGCGTCTTGAAAAGATACTCAGAAGGCTTGAGATGCTTTACGATGAAGGTGAAAGTTGATGGAGATTATAGCCGGCTATTTCGAAATATACGATTTGACAATGGCCATTCAGTTTTCGCTTAACACTGGGCCGGTTGAGAAAGTGCTAAAGACATTGGGAGTGGACTACGAACCTTCTGCCCAGCTAATGAAATTCCGGGAATTACTGCTGAAGGACGGAGAATGGTCGACAAGAATGTACACAACCTTCATGAACGAGCTAGGCGTTATGGCTCCAATTCTCTTTCCGATAAGGCAGAAGCTTCAGGACGGGATGATTGTGAAGATTGAGGAGAGCTTGAACGTAAAGGATGAAGGTCTTGAGTTGATAAAGGATCGCTTCATTCAGGTCCTTGCTGACAGGAGGCTAAGGATTTCTCACCATGATCTGAAGAAAATGATACTTGAGGAACCCCAGAAGGTTTCGAAGGCGGTTGAGGTAATCGGTGGCACAAGTGCAGACACGATATGGTTCATTAATCAGTTGCTTTTCTTTCCAAAGACCGCAATGGATTTTCTTTCTTCTAACACGCTTAGAATTCTTGATTACTATGAACGTAGTGGCTTGAGAGAGTTGAATATGGAGCTTGTTAAAGGCTACATGGAGAATAATTCACCCCAGAAAGTCAAAGACGCTTTTTCGAATTTCCTCGACTACTATGGCATTACTCTTGATGAGAGCAAGCCTCTATACATTACACTTCAGAATTCAGTGCCTCACACAAACTCTGGTCTGATGACTTATCCAACGTTTCACCTTCTGATAATGGGTCTTGAAGAGGTTACCGAAGACTTCTCAGGGAGAATTCCTGAGGAAGTGAGGTTAAGAAGCCTTCTGAAAGTGTTGTCTGATGAGACGAGATTCAAGATCCTGAAGAGGCTGAGCAAGGAGCCAGCGC
This sequence comes from Mesotoga sp., assembly GCA_011620045.1. Classification (GTDB taxonomy): domain Bacteria; phylum Thermotogota; class Thermotogae; order Petrotogales; family Kosmotogaceae; genus Mesotoga. The sequence continues at coordinate 889 of WOZY01000130.1, read as the reverse complement.
TGCAAAAAGATCTGGTTGAATTCACTGGTCTGGCCAAGTCAACGATTTCTTACCATATGGGACTTCTCTTCAAATCATCGTTGATCGATATAGACCCATTTAGTAGCATAATCTGTGTGAGAAGAGAGACTATAAGCAGGGCAGTAGCAGACATTAGAAATCTTTTGAACATAAAGGAGAAGAGATGATTAAAGCAGCAATATTCGACATGGACGGAGTGATTATCGATTCGGAAAAGATCTACAGAAGAGCTTGCACAGAGCTTGTAGATGAGCTTGGTGGGAAAATCAGCGTCGAGTTGTTTGAAAGACAGATGGGTCTAAAGATGTCTGAAACCCAGAAAGTTGTTGTTCAGACAGCAGGGCTTGAAATTGAGCCTGAAGAGTTCGGCAGGAGATACATGGAACGATACTTGAAACTTGCAAGAGAGACATTGGTTCCAAATCCCGGATTAGTAAATCTTCTTGATTTCCTATCGGGAAAGGTGGAACTGGCTATAGCATCGTCTACAGAGAAGGTGGCAGTAGAGGAACTCATGAAGAAGATTGGTGTGTTAGATTACTTCGAAATAATTGTGGGTGGCGATGAAGTAGATGAATCAAAGCCCTCACCTATGATCTATCTTAGAGCCTCAGAGCTCCTGGGAGTGAATCCTGAAGAGTGCGTAGTCATTGAAGACTCGCCAAATGGCATCAAGAGTGGTATTAGGGCTGGAATGGAAGTGCTTGGAGTTAGGCACGGAGAGAACGCTCATCTTGATCTGTCAGCTTCAAGTCATGTGTTTGATGATCTCTACGGAGTCAAGGAGTACCTTGAGGCGGTTCTGAATGGCAACGCTTAATCGAAAAGAATACTTTCCAACCGCTTCAGATTCCTTATCTCAACTGTA
>WOZY01000206.1 GCA_011620045.1 Mesotoga sp. | reverse complement strand
ACCTCCGGGCTTCAACATATTGACAAATCCATTAGAGCCGCTGCTTCCTTTCACTTCATCACACCCTGTCCTCAGAATTTTCCTTGGTGTACTTGACAGACTCTAATAGATTCTATTATTTATATATTATGCCACTTTTATCCTAAAGTTATCTGGCAAGCATTAAATGAGATTCTTGTCTTTACTTCCAAATTGTCACTATGAAAGAAGTCCCATAACGAAGAGACCGCAAATTATGAAGATCAAAGACAAGCGGAGGCGATAAAGTGCAAATAGTACGCTACTCGAAGGAATACACAGAACAGATGCTTCGCGTTCAGAGTGTCTATGAAAAGAAGCATCCTCTAGCGGAGAGATTCACAGTTGAAGATCTAAAGAACCCTTTGCTGAATGGAAGAAAGAACATCTTCCTCGCTGTAGACAATGGACGTGTAATAGGCTTCGCAAGGTTTCTTACGAGACAGAATTTCAGTGCGGACCACTTCCATCACGTTTGGCTTGACATAATTGTAGACGAAGGAGTTGACAGTGGCTTGATGTCGCTTCTTTATGAGACTGCACTCCCTTCGATTGTGGATACGACCAGTAACTTCTTTCCGGCTGCGGGAACTAAGATATGTGTCAAAATTGCCGACAGCGAGACTGAAAAGAAGGATTTCTTCTCCAACAGGGGCTTCACTCACTGGATAGACTTCGAATATATGGAAAGAGACTTGAAACGAGAAATCATCTCTCACCCTATTCCATCAGGTCTTACAATCTCGGAACTGAAGCCGAAGAAGTCGCCGGAAATCCTGAAATACCTCCTGGCGGAGCAATGCTGTTTTCCAGACTCACCTCTAGAGTACAAGTATCTCCACTATTTCTTCAGCAGACCTGAATGGAAGAATGAAGGTCTTATCCTTGCCTCACTGGACCCAAAAGGGAAGATCGCTGGAAGCGTTATGCTTTACCCGGATAATACTGACAATTCAAAGTTTCATACCGAAGAGATCTTCGTTGTCGAAAGATGGAGGAATAAAGGCCTTGCAAGAGCGCTTCTGGCTGAATCTCTGAAGTTACTCAAGAAGACAGGAAAGGACAGAGCCCTTCTCTCGGTCACTTCAGACCGTACTTCTGCAAAGAGGATGTACGAAGAAGCCGGGTTCAGATTTCTGTACAAGAGAGAAGTACTGACTCTCAAGATCTGAAAAACTCTCTTTTCTTCGGCATTATTCCAGAAGCTTTGCCAAGGCTTTCCGGATTCAACGGCCATTTGATAAACACCTTCCAATATTGCCTACCTTTACGTAGACGTTTGTTCTTTTTGTTTGCCATTATGCTCTCTTTCTGCTATACTCTTTCGGGAGGTGAAATCATGGAATCGTCTAAGCTTTTCTGGGAAAGCAGTATCGAAGAACTGGAGGCCGGTTACAAGCTCCTTGACGGAGCATATGTTTGTCTGTTGCGCGGGAAGTCTTTCGAGGAAGGATTGATATATCGAATCAGCGGCGATAAACTTGTGGACGCTGAGAGAGCTGTTAAGGAGCACATTGCTTCAGACCACAGATCATCCTTTGATTCATTTCTAAAGCCTGATAGAAAATGCACCGGACTCTCGGAACAACAGCAGACCATGATGCAGTATTTCTACGAAGGTGTGGGTGATAAGGAGATCTCGAAACGCCTGGGATTGACACAATCTACAGTAAGGAACTATCGTTTCAGACTCAAGGAAAAAGCAAGACAGGCAAAAATCTTCCTGGTTCTCCACCAGATGATGGAGAAAAGTGTTAACGAAGAAGACAGAATAGTTGACGTTCATAGAAGAGCTACTATGATCGACGAACGCTATTCAGTAACGGAATCTGAGCGGCTCGAACGCCTGTCAAGATTCTTCAATGAGAATGGTGAGCTTATCAGGTTCCCGAAGAAAGAGAAGGACAAGGTAATCGACTTAAGGGAAACTGTCAGAGTCTTCAAACCAGGTCTCACTTATAGCGAAGAACAGGCCAACGAAATGGTGAAAGCATTCTATGATGACTATGTCCTCTTGAGAAGATATCTGGTCGAATATGGACTGATCGACAGGAAACCGGACGGTAGCACATACTGCTGGTATTCTAATGAATGTTAATGTCAGTTTAAGTTGACGAGCTTAATTCCCGATACGAGCAAATAACGGAGATCTCCATAACAGGACTTTACAGTTGTTAACACACTGGAGTGTTATAATTGATTTAGTTATACAAACGAATAGCTATTTCACAAACGGAGGTGATTCTTTGAAGTTGCTTACAAAGACTGAAAAGACAACGATTAAACGATTCGAGAATTTCGAAAGAGTCGACAAAGAGATAGGAATCGACAGAATTGTCGAATTTCTTCACACTCATCTGGAAGAATACGGTGACGATAGATCAGCTATCAGAAGATCAATGGACTATGCCTTCTCCGATGAAAAGGGTAAAGGTGGATTTGTTCTGGTAGCCATGCAAGGAAAAGAGATCTGTGGGGCCTCTGTGGTGAATGACACCGGGATGAAAGGATATATACCGGAACACATTCTCGTCTATATTGCTGTCGACAAGGCAGTGAGAGGGACCGGTATTGGAAAGAGGCTGGTTGAACAGGTAAAAACGCTTTGCAACGGTGATATAGCGCTTCATGTAGAACAGAACAATCCCGCAAGATTTCTGTACAAGAAAATGGGCTTCAAAACAAAGTATGCCGAGATGCGGTTTGCTCAAGAATAAAATAAATGGGAGATAGAATACAAACCTCTTGGAAAAAACGAGAACTTGTGAGAGAATTAATAGCGATAATAACAGTCGGCAATAGGAGGTTTGATCAATGTCTGATGAAAATGAAAAGAAGATACTCGT
>WOZY01000251.1 GCA_011620045.1 Mesotoga sp. | reverse complement strand
ACGGGAAAATGACTTCAGAGGTCTAGTAGATCTTGTGAAGATGAAGGCATTTGTTCTTGAAGACGGAGGAATATGCAGGGAAGAAGATATCCCCGCAGATCTGCAATCTTCTGCCGCAGAGGCAAGAACAAAGATGATTGAGGATATCGTTCAGAATGACGAGGAACTGATGATGAAGTATCTCGAGGGAGAAGAACTCTCGATAGAAGAACTACTTTCAGCCTTCAGGAAGGCCTACCTGGCGAATGAAGTAATACCGGTCCTTTTAGGTTCGGCTGCCAAGAATATCGGGATACAGCAGCTTCTAGACTTCGTGATTGAAGTAGGCAGAAAACCTTCTGAGACTTCTTCGAAGCCAGCTAAACTTCTGTCTGGAGAAGAAATTGAAGTCAAACCCACTGAAGAGGAACCTCTTGTGGCTTACATCTTTAAGTCTGTCGTCGACCCATTCGTTGGAAAGCTGACTTTCATGAAGATACTCTCAGGAACTTTGAGACAGGGGGATTCTTTCTATGTTGTCGATCAGGATTCTTCTGAAAAGGTTGGCCACGTTATGTTACCAGAGGGCACGAAGGAAATTGAGGTAGATGAAGCAACCATTGGTGATATAGTCAAGCTGAGCAAACTCAAGAAAAGCGCAGTAGGAAACACTGTGGCACACAAGGATAGACAGCTGACGCTAGAGCTTCCTTTGATGCCTGAACCGATGATTTCAAAGTCGATTCAGCCGAAATCAAAGGGAGACATAGATAAGATAAGCGGAGGTCTAGCAAGACTGGCCGAATCCGACCCGACTTTCAAGTGGGAAAATGATCCTGAAACCAATGAAACGGTTATCAGCGGTCTTGGTTCTGTGCATCTTGAAATAATGATAGAAAGGCTTAAGAAACTATTCTCGGTAGATGTCGAAGTTGGAAAACCAAAGATTGCATACAGAGAGACTGTCAGGAAGGTTGTCGAAGCTGAATATAAGCACAAGAAACAGACCGGGGGACATGGCCAGTATGGACACGTTCAGATAAAGATTGAGCCAAATGAACGCGGCGGAGGCTTTGAGTTCATAGACAAGATCGTTGGGGGTGTCATTCCAAAGAACTATATCCCGGCTGTAGAGAAGGGCATTGTGGAAGCCATGAAGAAGGGTGTTCTCGCTTCCTACCCCGTTGTCGACGCAAAAGTAACCCTCTTCTACGGATCATACCACGACGTTGATTCTTCGGATATGTCATTCCAGATAGCTGCAAGACAGGCTTTCAAGAACGGAATGGCAGAAGCAAACCCGGTCATTCTTGAACCTTTGATGGACGTCGATATCTTCGTTCCCGAAGAAGCAACAGGGGATATAATGGGCGAGATAACTTCTAGAAGGGGCAGACCAATGGGCATGGAGCCTCAAGGAAAGGGTACTTCAAAGGTTGTTGCCCAGGTCCCTCTCGCCGAAATGCTAGACTTTGCAAATAAGCTCAGCTCAATTACGAGCGGCCGAGGATACTTTACCATGAAATTCAATTCCTATCAGGAGACGCCGCCTGATGTTCAGCAGAAGATCATTGTTGAAAGGCAGAGAGAACTGGAAGAGCAGCAGAAGTGAGATCTTGAGCAGAGTAGTCAAGCGGGGGATTTCCCCCGCTTTTCTTTGAACGGTAGTTGAGCGATGAATGTCATAGATTTGAGACTTCAAAACCTGGAGGCAGAAATGCATGTGGGCTATATGACTTATATATTACGGCTATATGGAATCAATTCTTTGAAGGAGAAGCGTGCGGTGAATAAACCTCTTATCAGCGATCTCAGAAAGAACTTCAACGCTTCAGTCGTCGAAACTGGGAAACATGATTCTAAGCAGGAGGCGGAAGTAACGGTAAGTATCGTTACAAGAGAGAGGGGTGAATTAGATTCACTCCTTCAGTCGGTTTGGCGGCGCATTATATGGAATGGAATCGAGATCATCGGAGAAAATGGAGAGATTTGGTGAAAAGTGGAGGTGAAAAATGAGAAAGATAATTACTTTAACAATACTTGTTTTTTTGGCGGTTGTTTCGTTTTCCGAACATCTGTATATCTTCAACGGGTTCTCGATTTTGACGGGGGAGCTGACATTCGAGGAAGGAGTAGCCGTCATAGAAGTGCCATTTGGGATCCAGGTTTCACCCGATACTCTTTCTGTGCTGGGAGTGCCGAAAAGCACGCTCATCCACTTTATTCCCGGTGATAGTATTCAGTCACTATATGAGAAGAACATCGGAAAGCAAATCAAGTACTTTTTTGACGATGGAAGAGTTGAAATGCTAGAGGTCGTCTCAGCGCTTCCTGTCTTCAGAAATTCTTACGGAGAGATTCTTGTGAATCCAAAAGGTTCTCCCGTTTTCACCGGAGAATTCAATCCTAATGGTAGTTTTCTCTTAACCGCTCCCGAAAGTTTCAGTGGGCATTCATCCTTTGCATACCAAATGAGAAACAACAGCTGGACGGTAAAGTACTCTCTATCACTTGAGAATTTCTTGATTACCGGTCTTATGGTCATCTATTTAGAGTTTGATACTGAAGGTAATGTAACGCTGGTTTCTTCTAATCCAAACTACGGCTACACGACGAGGGACATGGCAGTTAAGTTGGCCAATGAATCTTACTCAGTATCTCCTTCTACTTCCGATGCGGAAACAAGGCTCTACGAGATTTCCATCCCGTTGAAACGTGGAACCAACCATATTGCCTTCCTCTCCGAGGTGTTCTCTGGTAAGAAGAGACTCGTCTTCAGAGCTAACAGAGGTGGAAGCGGCTTCTCCGGTGTCGATTTAGACGTATCTTTGGATAAAGTCCCGATTGATCTCCCATCGGGAAACATTGAGATCTGGAATGATTCGGT
>WOZY01000275.1 GCA_011620045.1 Mesotoga sp. | reverse complement strand
GCTACACTCTTAGAGGAGGAACGACCGCCTTCTCTCCAGACTTTAGAGGAGCCGATTATCTTCTGAGAGATGAGTTCGAGGTTGCAGCTTTTCTCGGGATCACATCGAACGAGTCGCGATACTCTCTACTGAACAAATTATATGTGGAAGGTGCCGAAATTATCGCCTTGCATCCTTCCTACCCGGAAGTGGTGGTTGAAATCGACATATCCTCAGGTTGTGAGAGAAGCGACGGCTATTGCTCATTCTGCACTGAATCCATTCTTTACGGCTCTTTCGAATGGAGAAGCATCGAAGGTATAATTCAGGAGTTCGAGAAACTCAGAAACATTGGCGTAAAGGCTATTAGATTCGGAAGAAGCGCGAATGTAGTTGCCTACGGATATGACAGGAGCAGAGACAGACTGGATCCAGCACTCTCTGAAGAGCTGTTCAGGTCAGCCAGAACGATACTTGAGCCTGAGGTGCTTCACATAGACAACGGGAATCCGATTTTCATTGCCGGTCACCCCCGCGAATCGAGAGCAGTTATCGAATCTATTGTGAAATACAATACCGCAGGGGATACGATTTCCTTCGGTGTAGAGAGTTTCGACAAAGAAGTCCGAAAAAGAAACAACCTTGGCGGCAGTGTCGAAGATATAATATTCTCGATAGAGCTGCTCAATGAAATCGGGAAGAACAGAGTTGATGGGATACCCAAGCTACTACCGGGAATAAACCTGCTTTATGGTCTTCCCGGACAGAACCGCAACAGCTTCCAGACGGATTATGAACATCTTGCATGCATTCAAGAGAAGGGTCTTCTTCTGAGGAGAATCAACATAAGGCAGGTCATGGTCTTTCCCAACGCAAGGATATCGAAAATGGCAAAGCCGAAAGTAGATCACAGGTTGTTCGAGAAACACAAGCAGCGAATAAGAAGAGAAATTGATGCCGAAATGCTCAAGAGAGTCTTCCCGGTAGGAGCGATTGTCCGGGGGGTAATTCCTGAATTCAGCGAAGGTCTGATTCGCTTCGGCAGACCGCTAGGTACTTATCCGATTCTTGTCGGCACACCGGTCGCCTTTGAAGAGAAGACTGATTTCGCAGTTATTGATCACGGTATGAGATCGATAACGGGTATACCGGTTGGAACAGAGCTCAATGATCTGGGGGAGAGAGAACTGAAATTCCTCCCTGGAATTGGAAGAGACCGGGCGAGAACTCTAGTCATCAAGAGACCGAAAGCGGTGGAGGAGCTCTTACCAATTGTCGGCCCGGATGTATTAAAGACGTTAGCTTTGATCAAGATGAAATTAGGAGGAAAATGGCTGTGAAACAGAGAGTCGTTATAGTTACAACGGGAGGAACAATTGCCATGGTAACAGACCCTGTTACAGGAGCTTCCGTTCCAGCTCAGGGAATGAGTAAACATGTGGCTGACGTTGAGGGACTGGAAGAGGTTGCCTACGCCGAACACCACGAGTTCTCAAACATCCCCAGTCCATACATGAACCCCGAGACGATGTGGAGACTCTCGAAAACGGTACAGAGGCTTCTAGACAGAGATGAAGTGTGTGGCGCCGTGATTACACACGGGACGGATACGCTTGAAGAAACGGCCTATTTTCTTGACCTTACTGTCAGAAGCGAGAAGCCGGTAATCTGCACCGCTGCAATGAGAAATATCGATGAGATGGGAACCGACGGCCCCAGAAATGTTCTCTCTTCCGTAAGAGTTGCCGTCAATCCTCTTGCAGTCGGAATGGGAACGATGGTCTGTCTGAACGACGAGATTCATGCCGCCAGAGAGGTTACCAAGACCTACACAAGCAACGTTGCCACTTTTGACTCCCCTGGTCATGGACCCCTTGGAATTGTCGATGAAGACTCGGTGATTTTCTTCAGAAAACCCTTGCTCAGAACGGTATTCAACGTCGACAACATCGAATCGAAAGTAGCTCTTGTCAAGACCTTCACCGGCGATGACGGCTCAATCCTTAGAAGCCTGCCCCAGCTGGGCTTCAAAGGGGTGGTTCTTGAGACTTTCGGAAGAGGCAATGTGCCGGTAGAAGTTTATCACGTAGTAAAATACCTAATAGAAGAGAAAAGGGTTCCTATAATTATTACTTCAAGGTGCTTTAAAGGTCGCGTCCTTGGAGTTTATGGATATGTCGGGGGAGGAAAGAGTCTGGCCGAACTAGGTGCAATTTTCGCACAGGAGTTGTCCCCGATCAAAGCTAGAATCCAGTTGATTGTCATAATGGGGATCACAAATGATATGGCTGAGATTGAGAGGCTCTTCAAACTCCCTTTGAAGGGGGCATAATGTGAGTCGAGAGATTTTAAAGAAACCTCGTTTTCAAGCGGCGCTATTCACGCTGTTCTACCTGGCTATCTGTTTCGCTGTGTTCTCCATTTCACTGAGGACTGCCGTGATTCTCTTTGCAACGTTCACCGTGGTTATGGTACTCGAGCCGTGGGCGAGATTCGCGCAGCGATATCTGAAAATCAAGCGTCCAATCTCTCTCGGCATAGGATTGACGGTTATTTTTGCGGGTTTGCTACTGCTTATCGTCTTCCTTACGACTCCTATAGCAAAGGAAGCCTCGAAATTCTACAATATTGTCAGAGATTTCTTCCCTTCCGTTCAGGAAGCCGAAATTACCTCTTTCGAAGTGAATGCGAACATCGACAGGTTTCTTTCCGATGAAGATCTGCTCGAAAAGCTTTCGGCCGAAGAGATCGAGTCTCTTGATCTGGTCTCTAAGGATTTGAAAGACTACTACTCGGATTTGTTGAAACCGATGCCGTCCAATGCTGGAAACCTGGAAAAGGATCTCTCCTTGCTAGAGGAAAGCCTGAAAGAGAGAAGCGACTATCTT
>WOZY01000138.1 GCA_011620045.1 Mesotoga sp. | reverse complement strand
TCAATTTTGCCAGCTCTGGAATAGTTATGGATGGGTTATCCCGACATGCATCAATGATCTTTCCCGACGTTTTCCCGACGCTTTCCCGACGCTTTCCCGACAGGCTATCAGTTAAGCCGTCTGAAGAACTCTCACCTTTGCCACCAGGTACTCTCTCATGTGACTCAATATATCCTTCGGCAAAAGGGAAACAGACTTCAAGGAAGTTTTCGCTGAAATTGAAGATATCCTGTGGGTATTTATCGAGAATTCGGTTCATTCCTGAACCGAGTTGTTCCACCAGATCAAGATCACGATACACACGCATCAGTTCACGGTTCCTGATCATTGAACGGCCATTAAAGAATTCAGATTTACTGAGCCCAGTTACGAGTCCTCCATAGGAGGTAATAGCAAGCCGATCAGAATAAATCTCTACAAGAGGGGTGACCTCATGACTGTAATCATTGTGGACGATAGCATTGATTAACGCTTCTCGGAGAGCTGTTTTGTCTATCATCTGTTTCTGCAGTCTGCGAGCAGCTCCAGTGATTTTTGTATAGGTCTTATTTTCAATTTCAAGTTTGTCGAGAACTTTATCTGTTGCCTTTATCAAGGAGCAGTAGCCGTATTCTTCATTCTCAATCAGATTCACTTTGTTGGTTCCGGCATACTTCGCGACCTTGATGGAGATGCTATTTTGATCTGCCAGCAGATATGCGACATAGTTTAGCTCTCCGTTTGGAGTGTAGAAATCAAGATTTTCCAGGAATGAGCCGTTTACCGTGAAGCCTTTTTCATCATAATAAATTTTGAGTTGATTGAAACTCAATTTAGTTCTTGGCGAGGGGATATTTCGCAACGAGTTACGGGTGCGGGAAGCATATAGCCGGTCAATCATCTCGGGAGTAAGTTGTTGAGTTCCCGTACCGACTCGGATATATGCTCCTGACGGTGATAACCCAAATCTCTTAAGATAGTACGGCTTTTCAGTACCTCTCGTGACGATGATATGAATTATTACTTTCCCTTGAATTTCCTGGGTGACGACATCAAAGAAACCGAGAGTTGTAGGCAGAATATTGTTGCGTATACGATCAATTATTGCTAGTTGTAATCGATCTGGATTATCAACTCCAACCAGTGTCCCATCGTCATCCACCCCTATATAAATATCCCCACCTTTTTCAGAATTGAGGAAGGCAACAACTTCCTTTTCAAGAGAATCGGTAAGTTTCCGCTTGAATTCTGTTGTTTCGTCTTCGTACGGGTGGAAAGTGGTCATGATGGGTTCTCCTCTTCACTCCATGGGATTCTAATCTCTGCAAACTCATCAGGAGAAAGACACGCGTCCCGCCATTTGCAAATGACTTCTGGAACAGTTTAGCCCTTTGAGTTGTAAAAATACCAAAGTGTAGCTGCTAGAATTGAAGAAATACGTCTGAATTCCAGTTTCTCGTCAAAATTCAAATCTTGGTTAACACTATCGTAACCCGTTTCTATAAGCAACCTATCAAGGTGCTTTAAGACAGACATCTCCTGGATAGGGAAGAACTTTGTTGGGCATTTTCTTAGGATACGGATTATAATCCAAAGCGCTGCCCTGATTGAATATGTTGGGCACCATTTGATGTATTGGCTGAGCATAGAGATTGGACTAGGTTCCTCAGAACTATTATCAGAATTGTAGCTATTGAGAATAATATGTGCGATTGCCTCAAGTCCATCTTTTACAACGGAATTTTGATTAGAAATCAATGCATCATTGATTCTGTTATAAGCATCATCTAACTGCTCAGGAAAAATATGAAGGCAAGCTGCTTCCGCTCTGAGGCTAGTTAATCCGTATTCCCTAATTTCCTTTAGAAGCCGACCGAGGGGAATTTTTATCTCGAGGGGTGATTCCAAAGTAATCAGGGGGCTAAAGACTTTAGTTATCAATTCACCAATACGGGCAAATCTTGCTTCAAACTCCTCTACTATAGAAGAAAACCCTTTAGGTATATTATCTTCTCTTTTAAGTTTATCTTTATCAACATCCCATCAGTCGAGTATGCGTTTAAAATGCTTATAACCGGCCTTTCGCTGTTTTGAGTGGGTAGCATCCTAAACTGATGGAAGGATCTGAAAGAGTTGTGTTACAGTTTACCTATCTTTTTTGAATCAAGAGAGGGTAAGCACATGAATGGGATTTCTCAGAATGATATCTTTACACAGGCACTTGGATTAGCAGAGCCATGGTGGCCTCATCTTCAGTCCAGAAATTCTTACTATTACTGCTTGCGCCTATAATCTCGTGTATTAGGTCAATATGCCCTCTCGTAATGCTGATACCTTTGTTCTGTACGGTTTTCAGGATCGGAAAAGGGGTGGACGTAATATAGTTTTTGAAGAGCTGGAAAGGATCAATATCTTCAGGGTGTGGAAGGCTTATAAACGCAAATTTGTAGTAATCTGTGCCATCCAGTAAGCCAAAATTATCGGTTACACGCCAGAATTCACCCTTGAAAAGTTCGATTTGTTTGTCGTCTAATAGTTCTAATTTATAAAGAGATACAAGAGATGATATAGCCCAACGTCGAAGATCTTGGTTTTCCAACAGTGCTTGTTGGAAAAGTTGATCTATCACCTCGGGTTGAATCTTCAGCTCTGTTGCACATGTAGGTTTCTGATCAAGCTCTAGCAACAGAAAAGGATTTGGAAATACATCTTTGATGATTTGGTTTAAATATTCTGGGAAAGGAATTGTCAGCAATTTCGGAATCAGGTTGTATTGTTCCTTTTCAGACATAGAACCCAAGAGCAGTGAGGTCAGATTCTTCATATTTTGACAATTTATATATCATTTAAGTATAGTTTCTATTCTAGTAATTCCAAGACTATTCAAGT
>WOZY01000317.1 GCA_011620045.1 Mesotoga sp. | reverse complement strand
GACCAGGGCGAAATATCTGTTGGTAATTCCATGCCACTTGAGAGAATCCCAGTGGGTACGATAGTCCACAACATTGAGTTCTTACCCGGCAAAGGTGGTCAGATTGCAAGAGCAGCCGGAACTTATGCCCAGCTGATGGCTAAAGAGGGAAGATATGCTCTTCTTAGAATGCCTTCCGGTGAGTTGAGAAGAGTAGTGGTGAAATGCATGGCGACGATCGGCATGGTCGGAAATGAGGAACATTCGAATGAGATACATGGGAAAGCAGGTAGAAAGAGATGGCTTGGAGTTCGGCCATCGGTAAGAGGCATGACTATGAATCCGGTCGATCACCCGATGGGTGGAGGAGAAGGACGTTCTAAGGGTCACCTTCCTCAGAGCCCCTGGGGACAGCCGGCCAGAGGTTACAAGACCAGAAGGAACAAGAAACCTTCAGATAACCTAATAGTGAAGCGCAGGAATCAGAATTGATCAGGGGGTGTAGTTGAAGATGTCGAGATCTAAGAAGAAAGGCCCATACGTACACCCAAGTCTCTTGAAAAAGATTAGAGAGCTGAATGAAAAGGGAGAAAAGAAACCCATTAAGACTTGGAGCAGAGCATCCATGATTCTTCCTGAAATGATCGGACACACAATAGCTGTCTACAACGGAATGAAGCATATACCGGTTTACATTTCAGAGAATATGATTGGGCACAGACTGGGTGAGTTCTCTCCCACCAGGAGGTTCGGTGGGCATGCTGATAAGAAGAGTAAGAAAGGCGAAGTCAGATGAGGGGGGATGCTGAGATGGCGCAAGCGACGCAGAGGGACAAGCGTTCAGTTCTCCACAGGAAGCGCAAAGAAGAAAAAGCAGCAACTCCTGTCACTCAGGCAAAGGCAGTTGCAAAGTTTGTAAGAATCTCCCCTAGAAAGGCGAGATCAGTTGTAAATGCAATAAGAAACAGGGAAGTTGGCGAGGCGTTTCAGATTCTTGAGTTCTCTCCAAAGAAGGCCTCCCGTTTGGTTTACAAAGTTCTGCGCTCTGCAGTGGCAAATGCAGAGAACAATTTTGGACTGAATATCGACAGTCTCTATGTCGAGAAAGCTGTCGTCGATGACGGTCCGAGAATGAAGCGACTGTGGCCGCGAGGAAGAGGAAGAGCTGATATTCAGCAGAAACGATTTAGCCACATAACCGTTGTTGTAGCAAACCGCGAAGAGATAAGCAATCCTCAGGAGTGAGGTGACATAGGTGGGTCAGAAGGTACATCCTTATGGATTCAGGCTTGGTGTCAGTAAAGATTGGAAAGCCCGATGGATCAACGAGAAGAATTACAAAGAATATCTTCTCGAAGATCTGAAGATAAGGGACTTTCTCAAGAAGAATTACATGGCTGCCGGAGTTTCCGACATTTACATCGAAAGACCGGAGCCAGGTAAGGTGGTTATTACCATCAAATGCGCCAGACCTGGTGTGATGATTGGCAAGAAAGGCAGTGAAGTCAAGCTGCTTAGGCAGCGGCTGGAGAAGCTTATAACCAGGCAGTTCCAGTTGAATATCGAAGAAGTGAAAACACCCGAGACCGATGCGATCCTTGTTGCTGAGGATATCGCGTCAAGAATTGAAAAGCGAGCTTCCTATAAGAGAGCGATGAAGAGAGCAATATTCACAGCAATGAGAAAGGGAGCTAAAGGCATAAAGATAATGGTTTCCGGAAGACTGAACGGAGCTGATATTGCCAGGACAGAGTGGTACCTGGAAGGAAGACTTCCTCTCCAGACCCTCAGAGCTGATCTGGACTACGGTTACACCACAGCCTTCACTAAGATGGGAATAATCGGCGTGAAGGTATGGATCTACAAAGGCGACGTACAGGTGTAATTGCAAGAGGGGAGGTAGTTCATAATGTTAATGCCCAAAAGGGTAAAATACAGAAAGCAACAAAGAGGTAAGATGAAGGGTAAGGCAAAAGGTGGGACCATTGTTCACTTTGGAGAGTGGGGAATAAAGGCCCTCGAACCACACTGGATATCTGCCCAGCAAATCGAGTCCTGCCGAATTGCGATTACGAGAACACTTAAGAGGAATGGTAATCTCTGGATTCGAATCTTCCCTGACAAACCTATTACTTCAAAAGGAATCGGTGTGAGAATGGGGAAGGGAAAGGGAGATGTCGAAGGCTGGGTAGCTGTTGTCAAGCCCGGGAAGATCATGTTCGAAATAGGCGGAGTACCTGACCAGCTTGCGAAAGAGGCTCTTGAAAAAGCAGCTTCAAAACTACCTATCAGAACAAAGATAGTACCGAGGTATCAGATAGGAGGTGAGCTCTGATGAAGGCAGTTGAACTTCAGAAGTTCACAGACGAAGAACTCACTCAGATGCTCGAGGATTCAAAGAGAAAGCTGATGGACCTCAGGTTCCAGCTGGAAATGAACAGGTTGAAGAACCATTCCCAGATAACAGTTGTAAAGCGCGATATAGCAAGGATAAAGACCATCCTTCGCGGCCGTGAACTGGGGATAAGGAGGTAATCCGCCATGCCAAGAAAGACACTAGTAGGAACGGTAGTAAGTGACAAGATGGACAAAACGATAGTAGTGAGTGTCACAAGGACGCACATACATCCCTTCTACGGGAAAACCATGAAAACTACCAAGAAGTATCACGCAGATGATCCAGATGGTCTTGCTGGAATGGGCGATACAGTTGAAATTGAAGAGTGCAGGCCCCTCAGCAAGATGAAGAAGTTCAAACTCGTGAAGGTTCTCAAGAAGGATATCTACACGGGAGAAATACCCGAAACTCCCGAGACCGTTGAAGGTTCCGGAGGTGACCAGAAATGATCCAGTCTGAATCATACCTGAAGATCGCAGACAACTCCGGTGCAAGAATGATCAAGGT
>WOZY01000252.1 GCA_011620045.1 Mesotoga sp. | reverse complement strand
CTATTACCCTGATCATCGGTAACGTATCCGTTCATTCTCTCCGAGTACTTAGTTCCGAGCTTGAAGATGTGCCCTACCTCTATGCCTTTAGCGGACTTCATTGGAATTCCACACTTGGGACACGGATCTCCCTCTGTCACCATTTTCAAATCATGCCAGGAGTCTATCTCGAAATCACGGCCCGGAAGAACGCCGAAGTAATGGTATCCTTCCTTCAAAGCTCCGCAAACGGCATTATTCAAACCTTTGATTGTATTATCGGCGATTATTGCTACATTCTTGGGAAGTCCAATCGGGCCAACGAAGCCGATCGGCACCCCTAACAGATCCAGTACTTCCTGAGGGGTCGCCATGGCAAGAGTCTGATCCTCAAGGGCAGCCTTGAGCTTCGATTCACTGAGCTCTTCGTTTCCACGAATTAGGGCCATATAGTACCCTTTTCTACCTTTATAGATGAGTGATTTCACAATGTCCTTTGGGGTTACGCTCAGGCAGTCTGCCACTTCCTCCACAGTCCTGGAATTCGGTGTGGGAACCAGCTGCAGATCTGAGGTTTTCCTTTCCTGGGTCTCTACTTTCAGGAGGTACTCTGCCTTCTCATCTGAAGCAGCGTATCCGCAGTCGCAGTAAAGCAAAGTCGATTCTCCGTAATCAGCAAGCACGTTGAATTCATGGGATTCATTTCCACCTATTGCTCCAGAATCGGCTTCTACAACCAGGAATTCGAGCCCTATTCTCTCCAAAATCTTGCTGTACGCTCCGTAAAACTGTCTATATGTTTCGTCAAGAGAAGTCCATGAATCGTGAAAACTGTAGGCGTCCTTCATCAGGAACTCTCTTGATCTCATCAGGCCGAATCTTGGACGAATCTCATCCCTGTATTTCATTGCAATCTGATAGAGAGATATAGTAAGTTGCTTGTATGAATTAAGCTCATTTCTTAGAAGATGGGTTATGATCTCTTCATGGGTAGGTCCTAGCGTGAAGAACCTCTCGTGCCTGTCCTGCATTTTCATCATTTCGGGGCCATAGTCGTCCCATCTGCCCGTCTCGTGCCATAATTCCGCCGGCTGTATGATTGGCATCAGAATCTCTTGAGAACCGATCGCGTTCATTTCTTGACGAACGATCTCTTCAATCTTCCTGAGAACCCGGAGACCAAGCGGAAGGAATGAGTAGATACCGGCGGCAACTTTTCTGACAAATCCACCACGAACGAGAAGCTTGATACTTACTAGGTCGGCATCGGCCGGAGCATCTCTCAATGTAGGAGCATAAAGTTGTGAAAACCTCATCAGATCTCTCCTCTCGAAATCTAGCTAATCAGGACCAATTCAGTGAGATTATAGCATAGTTCCAGCAAGCTGTTTGACGTTTTGATATAATAAAGTATATGACTTATAAGGAGGACGAGCATGAGTATTTCTGTACTTCAAAAAGAGCTCAGGGATTATGTTGAGAACGTAAAGAGAGCTGCTCGTTTCATTGAAAAGGAAGTTGAGCTAAAGTCGAAGGTTGCAGTGATTCTAGGCAGTGGACTTGGAGATGTATCTAACAGCCTTGAGAACGCAGTATCAATTCCTTACGATGAAATTCCCGGCTTCCCGTTGTCAACTGCTCCCGGTCATAAGGGTGAACTAACTTTCGGAAATGCCCTCCACCACAGTGTGATGCTAATGAATGGGCGTTTTCATTTTTACGAAGGTTACTCCATGAAAACTGTGACCTTCCCAATAAGGATAATGCAGGAACTGGGTGTAGAAGTACTTCTGATCACCAATGCTTCGGGCGGTCTAAACCCTGACTTCGAGGTAGGGAGAGTCATGCTGATTAAAGACATCATCAACTTCACTGGCGACAATCCTCTGATAGGTCAAAATGTCGATGAATGGGGTCCACGGTTCCCGGATATGAGCGAGCCCATAGACAGCGATCTGTTGGACAAGGCGCTTATTTCTGCTAAAGAGCTTGGCATAGGCGTCTATGAAGGAGTTTATGTTGGTGTGGCAGGGCCAAACTTCGAGACTCCTGCGGAATTAAGGATGATGAGAAGGTTTGGCGCAGATGCCGTGGGTATGTCGACCGTGCCGGAAGTTATAGTGGCGCGTCACGCAGGTATCAGGGTGCTCGGCCTTTCCGCGATATCGGATAGAGCGGTTCCCGACGATTTGAAGCCTCTTACAGCCGAGGAAGTCCTTGAAATGGCTAAGAGAGCAGGAAGCGATATGAGTAAGTTGATACTTAAGATTCTAGAAAAAATATAGGGGAGACAATCTCTCCCCTCTGGTGGGTGCGGTAGGGATTGAACCTACGGCCTCTTCCTCGTCAAGGAAGCGCTCTTCCACTGAGCTACGCACCCGAACAAGATTGATTCTACCATCGTCTTAAGAGCGTTGTCAATACAACGATAATTTGCGAAGTTGATTTGCATTGCGGAATAATACGTATAGGTTAACGGCATTTTGAATTTAGAGGCTCCATAGATTATAATTGTACTATCACACTCATCTCTATTTTGAAAGGGGGCAACATTAGTGAAAAAGATTTTACTGGTAACACTTACTATGCTTTTCTTAGCGTTTACTGCGTTTGCAGGTGACCCAGAAACATTCGTTAATCTCACTATTGGTGAACCGGAGACTCTTGATCCGCTTCACTCATATGACACCGCAAGTGGAGAAGTTATTCTTAACCTTTATGAGAACCTAATCCAGTATGACGGTGAATCAGTCACACACTATCTGCCGATGATTTCGACCGAAGTACCTAGTGTCGAAAATGGTCTTGTAAACCCAGAAGGAACTGTATTCACCTTCCCAATCAGAGAAGGAGTAAAGTTCCATACTGGTAATTTGCTGACTCCTGCAGATGTGGAATACTCATTCGAG
>WOZY01000192.1 GCA_011620045.1 Mesotoga sp. | reverse complement strand
CGAGATCCTTTATAGGAGTTAGTTCATGTCCCTTTCCAAAGAGTCTTTCGATGTCTTCCGCGCTCAGATGAAGATGGCGATTTGAAACTCCTGCCTTGATTGCCGGTTGCTTAAGCTTCACAAAAAACACCTCCAGTTATCTTCACTTCTTGAATTTTTTCGGACCGACAAGTCCCTTTCTCACTTTCAGAGTTACGCTTTCCGGAGTAGTAAGAACAAGTGTTACTGGACCTTTAGCGACGTTTATCCAGCCAAGGCCGCAAATGTGAAGCTCCTGACCGGTTCTCAGTCTGAATTTCTCGCTTTTCCACTTATACTCACTCCTTGCAGAACTAGAAAAAGGAGGTTTCAAAATTCCTCCAAACCATCTATCCCATTCCTCGGCACCCGTATTCGAGCTAGTCTCATGGACTGAAACACTTTCCGGGACAAAGGTATGGAATATCCCTACGGGGTCGTTCTCATTCTTCGCATCTATTCGCACAAATCCACTCAGAAAAACGGTTCGTGTTTCGTGGAATTGAAAGGTCGACCTGACCAGCTTCTTGCGGGGAAGAAATATGCTCTGGTCTTCAACACTCAGAAGGTCGGTCAACCTGTCTTCCGTGAAGATTCCCGGAGTATCGTAAATGGTAACCGAAGAGTTGTTCAGCGTCCTCGATGTCACCTCTACCGTCGTTCCGGGAAAACGGCTGACAGTTATCTCTTCGGAATGCGTCAAGCCGTTCAGAAGTGAGGACTTCCCAACGTTGGTAACTCCTACCGAAACGTACTCACCCGCACTGGACTTCAGATAGGCGAAAAGCGATTTCAGTCCATATTGCTTCAAAACCGAGACGGGCCTTACTCTGCTCACCGGTGCCTTGAGAATACCGGAGGCCCAGTCTCTCATTTCATTCACTTTGACCTCTCTGGGAAGTAGATCGATCTTGTTCAGAATGTAGTGAACAGAATGATCTTTCAGGAGGGCTGCAATATCCCTCCTGAAGGTCCCGTCGAAGTCTGAAATATCAATTACATAGATTACATCACGCGCAATACGAAGATACTCCTTCATATTGTCAAGCGAATGTGCAACCATATTACCCTCTGGCAGGGAACCATAATGCTTCATGAGAAAGCATCTTCGACACAGGATCTCCTTTCCTGAAAGAAGCCTTGACTCCATCACCGACTCAGATATGTATCCCAAACCGGCCGGGTTTTCTTGCTGCAGCTCAACACCACACCCACTACATTTCATTTGTCCAGCGCCTCCACTTCGGGATACTTCCTCATCTTGCTCAAGAGAAGGCCCTCTAGTCTCCTGACCAGTTTCGTCCAGAAGAACTCCTTTTCAGAGATCGGTTCCACCTTAATCGTGTACGCTCCTAGAAGGTTTCCCATGATAATATCCGTAAAGAGCTGGTCGCCAACAACTACTGTCTTGTACGGAGGTACTCCGTAGTCCTTCAAAAGTCGTTTCGATTTGAATGTCAATGGTTTCCTTGCCCGGCTAATCACCTTTATCGTATCGAGCTCCTCGTCAATCTTGTCAAGCCTGGCAGACTTCCCGTTCGAAATCAGAAGTATGTTCAGACCAAGTCGTTCAACTCTGTTCAGCAACAACCGTTTCTCTTTTGAGACGGAACTTGCCCCCCAGCTCTCGAGAGTATTGTCGAAATCGAATATCACGAGTCTGTATCCAGATTCCTTGAGAGAATCAAAATCAATATCCATAACACTATCGGCAAAGAGATGCGGGGTGGCCAGCCTTCCCAATCTGAAGACCCAGCCAATTGTGAAGAAAAATACAAGATATGCTGCAATAGTGATCTTCCCCAACAACCTCTTATACCACTTCTGGCTTATGTCTACCAGCGGCGCCACAAGAATCGAATACATTCCCATTCTATTTCCGGCAATAATATCTGTGAAGAAAAGGTCCCCGATAATAACAGTCTTCTCGGGCGTCGATTTCATATCGCTCAGAACCTTCCGCAGTTCCTTCGTGCCCGGCTTTCTCATCGAGTGGTATACCTTCAACTCTTCCCCAAAGAGATCCTTGAGATTCTTAACTCTCGACTGTGGCCCGTTCGTTACAACGCCGACCTTCATACCGGAAGCGATCAGGTTATCGATTACGGGTTTGTTCCGCATATCGAAGGGCTCTCTCCAGACTGCAATGGTATTGTCGTAATCAAAGAGAATTGTCTTGTACCCGAGCTTCTGGAGCCTCTCATAATCCACTTCTCTGACATTTTCTGCTTTGTCGTTTGGAATTGCGCTATCAAGTATGTCCAGGATTCGCACGAATCTCCACCACTTCCAGATCAATACGGTTTTTTATGCTCTTCAGAAAGCTCTTCACTTCTTCCAGCAGATCTGCGGGGACAATTATTTTCAGAAGGCCCTCATCTGTGACATGCCTGATGTTCATAAGATTATCTTCGGCTTCTGCAATGTAGCAGAGCACATGAATATCTTCGGGCCTAATTTTGACAAAGAGATCGTACTCCAATGCTTTATTCATGTAAGGACCTCACAGCAGTTCGGCCGCTAGGGTAGCAAGTTCCGAGCGCTCACCCTTAGTTAGGGTTATATGGCCCGCCAGCGATTTGTTTGACAACCTCGAAGCAGCATATGTCAGTCCATTACTGTATGCGTCGAGGTAGGAATTGTCAATCTGATAGGGGTCTCCTATGACAACTATCTTAGTGTTTTCCCCCACTCTGGTAATTATCGTCTTGATCTCATGTGGTGAGAGGTTCTGAGCCTCGTCGATTATGAAATACTGGTTTGGTATGGACCTTCCCCTAATGTAGCTGAGCACTTCCACCTGCAGTTGCTCGCCCTTCTTCAGGAATGCTTCCAGATCCACATGGCGGTTGTTGAACAACAAATAGAGGTTGT
>WOZY01000167.1 GCA_011620045.1 Mesotoga sp. | reverse complement strand
GGAGTATCTTGAATCATGGAGACATCTCCGGTTCGATTATACATTTTTGTTGGCCTTCGAGACAAAGTCAACCCAAAGACTACATATCTACCGTTATTGCCAAATGAAGGCTGTAATGCGTAAGGAGATTCAGAAGTTATATAATCATATTGAACAGAAACACGAGGAGAGTATATGAAGCGCAGAGTTGAGTTTTTGCTTCCGGCAATTATGGTTTCTCTGATGATATTTGGTCTCATAGTGCTGTACAGTGCTACTTTTGGTGATAGAGAGGAGTACCTGTTCGGCAGGCAATTAGTATGGGTTCTGCTCTCTTGCGCGGTTTTCGTTTTTACTGCCTACGTAGTCAAGAGAGGTTTTTGGAAGAGTATTTCCTTTCTGTTGGTGTTTCTCTCTGTTGTCACATTAGGCGCAGTTCTATACCTGGGCCCGGTTGAAGGTTCTCGAAGATGGATAGACCTTGGCATTGCCAGCTTTCAACCATCTGAGCTCGCAAAATTCTCTCTAATAATCTTCCTTGGATATATTTACTCCAGAGAAGGGAAGAGCAAGTATGGACTTTTCTTTCTGGGTGTACTCGTTACTGGTGCCTTCGCTGGACTGATCTATCTAGAACCCGACCTGGGAACGACTATTATCGTTATGGTCATTTGGTATTTCATGACTTTGATCAGTAAGAAATACGATAAACTAATGATTGCAATGACTGCTCTTATCGCTTTGTTGGTGCCAATAGTCTTTATGTTCGGCCTCAAACCTTACCAGCGAGACAGACTGCTGAGCTTCCTTCATCCCGAGGAGTACGCCTCCGGAGCAGCTTATAATACAATACAGGCAATCAGGGCCATTGGCTCCGGCGGTCTGGAGGGTACCGGAATGCTTCAGGGAACTATGAACAGGCTCGGGTACGTTCCAGCAGATCACACCGACTTCATCTTCTCGGTTCTGGGTGAGGAGTGGGGCTTCATCGGAGCCGTCTCGCTGCTTGCTATGTATTTGCTCCTGCTGTGGAGGATTTGGTTGATCACAAGAAAAACCGGAAGCGAGTTTGGTAGAATAGTTCTTAGCGGAATATTTGCAGTTTTTGCCTTTCACGTGGTTCAAAATGTCGGAATGAATCTGGGACTCCTGCCGGTTACTGGAATCCCGTTGCCTTTCGTAAGTTACGGCGGATCATCGTCGATGATATTTGCTCTTGAGTTAGGAATAGTTCATAGTTACACAGCAAAAGAGGTTGAATATGACAAAGAACGTAGAGAGTCGTAGATTGTGAGGGGGTACTAATGAGACTCATAGAATCAGTGCCAAATTTCAGTGAGGGTAGAAGGCTGGACGTAGTTGAGCAGATTGTTGAGGAAGCCAGGAAGGTAAACAACGTTTGGGTTCTTGATTATTCAAGTGATCCAGATCACAATCGTTCTGTAGTTACCATAACTGGAGAACCTGAAGCAGTAGAGATTGCGTTGTTCAACATGACTCAAAAGGCAGAGGAGTTAATCGATTTAAGAAACCACTCTGGTGAACATCCAAGAATGGGTGCAACCGATGTTATTCCTCTCGTCCCAGTCATGAATACTACGAAAGAAGAATGTGTTACGCTTTCAAAGATACTTGGAAAGAGAATAGGAGAGGAACTTAAGATCCCCGTTTACCTGTACGAGGATTCTGCATCTCTACCTGAACGGGTAAGTCTTTCAAACATTAGAAAAGGGGAATTTGAAAATTTCGCTTCGAAGATTGAAAGCGAGCAGTGGAAACCCGACTTTGGTCCTTCAGAGATTCATCCGTCTGCGGGAGTGGTTGCTATAGGTTGCAGAGAATACTTAATTGCTTTCAACGTTAATTTGGGAACTGATAAGATCGAGATTGCAGACAGAATTTCCAGATCGGTAAGGCATATAAGTGGAGGATTTCGCTATGTGAAAGCTCTTGGATTCAGACTAGAGGACAGAGACATTGTTCAGATTTCGATGAACATGACGAACTACAAAAAGACGCCTCTCTTTAGAGTTTTTGAAGTAATAAAGTCAGAAGCAGAGAGATACGGTGTTCCGATCGTCGGCTCCGAAATCGTCGGTCTTACTCCTTTAGAAGCGCTTGTCGAGGTTGCTGAGCACTACTTGAGACTGGAAAACTTCTCATGTTCTACGATTCTTGAGAAAAGGGTGCTGGACTTCATCGCAGATAGGGATAAATAAAAATGCCTTCCGAGCTTGCTATTCTGAATATTCGACAGGTCGCATCCCCTCCAAAAGCTGGCCCGCTCCGGGGCAAAGAGATGTCTTTTCTCGAGATAAAGCACGATGTGAACATCGCTATTGATGGAGGAAAGATATCTTACGTCGGCCAGGAATACGTGAAGGCCGACCAGTACATTGACGGCAGTCAACTCGTTGTCATCCCAGGGTTCGTTGACTGTCACACACATATCCCGTTTGTTGGAAGCAGGAGCGACGAGTTCATTATGCGACTCTCCCGGAAGAGCTATATGGATATAATGAAGGCCGGCGGAGGTATCAGATCTACCGTAAAAGAGGTCAGAAAGGCTTCGGCCACAAGAATCCTTGCCGAGTCATTAGGTTTTCTAGATTCTATGCTTTCACTCGGTGTTACAACGGTTGAAGGAAAGAGTGGATATGGTCTGGATAGGGAAAATGAGCTTAAGCAGTTGAAGCTCTTGAGAGCGCTAGATTCCATTCATCCGGTCGATGTTGTTCCAACTTTTCTGGGAGCTCATGCAGTAACTGAAGAGTATAGATCAGCAGAAGAATTCCTGGATCTAATGGCAGAAATGTTCGATGATCTGGTGGGACTAACAGACACGATAGATATCTTCTGTGAGAACGGAGTCTTCGACGAAGATCAGTCCAGGCAATACCTGATGAAGGCAAAAAAGAAGGGTTTCAAAGTGAAGCTCCATGCTGACGAACTTTCAGCCTCAGGCGGAGGAAAACTGGCAGTTGAATTGGGAGCTATTTCGGCAGATCATCTGATTTCGGCTGACGATGAGACTTTAACCCTTCTGGCAGAAAGTGAGACAGTGGCTACTCTTCTTCCTGGGACTTCATTCTTTCTCAATGAGCCTTTTGCCAAAGGTCGGAAACTAATAGATCTCGGGGCAATAGTCGCGATAGCATCGGATTTTAATCCGGGCTCCTGCAATATATTCGATCCTTTTTTTATTATTTTCCTGGCGGTAGCTCGTTGCGGTCTTTCTGTTGAAGAGGCTATAAATGCCTATACTGTGAACAGTGCAAAGGCGTTGTGCCTTGAGAATGAGAAGGGCAGGATTGAGGTTGGATACGATGCAGATATGGTGCTAATAAGAGCAGAAGATTATCGTGAAATAGTCTACAGTTTTTCCAGGGATCTTGTAGAAGGTGTAATTAAGAACGGGAAAAGGCTAAGATGAATATAAAGGTTGTTGTTACGGGAAAGCCGAAGTCGTATTTTATCGTTGAAGGGATCGAACAGTACAGAAAATGGCTTACGAGCTTTGCAAGAGTTGATCTTGAGTGTTTCCCACTGGGTGGCAAAATCCTTAGGGAGAGGGAAAAGATTAAAGAGAAAGAAGGAAAAAGGTATCTGAAAATTGCCAGCCCGTACGACACAATTATACTTCTTGACGATCGGGGAGAACAATACTCATCAGAAGAGTTTGCACGAATGCTTGAAAAATGGCAAAATATAGGAGTAAGTAGTCTGTCTTTCTTCATCGGAGGACCGTTAGGTTTTAGTGAAGAGGTTCTTTCTAAAGGCTGGCAGAAGTTGTCTTTGTCGAGAATGACATTTACTCATGAAATGGCTGTTCTAGTACTTCTGGAACAGCTCTTCAGGGGATTCACCATTCTGGACAACAGACCGTATCATTATTGATCTGGAGGTGCAAATTAGAAGTGGAAGACCCTACTAGTAGCGGGGATCCTGTTTCGCTCTTATTGAATTTAGTACTACTTGGCTTTCTTCTTTACCTTTCAGGCGTCTTCTCTGGAACAGAAACGGCTCTCATGACTATGGGCAAATTGAAACTACGCGATCTTATGGATAGCAAAGAAAAGCGCTTCAGCAGGTCGGTGAAGTACTTTATCGATAACCCGAATTCAGTTCTTACAGCCATACTTGTGATGAACAATGTTGTAAATATCCTTTCTTCGTCACTCGCGACTTTACTAGCACTTCGACTTCTTCCGAATAATTCGGCTGGAATTGCCGCGGCGCTTGTTACTGGAGTCATGACTTTTCTCATTCTGGTGTTTGGAGAGATAACTCCTAGGATTTTCGCACGTGAGAATTCAGAGAGATTCTTCAGAAGAATGATAACGGTAATCACTGTAATCACTGTGATTTTGAAACCTCTCTTGTGGTTCTTGTTGCACATCTCGAATTTCTTTATAGTGGTTGTTGGGCGAAAGAAGGCCGATTTCGCACCATTTATTACTGAGGACGAAATAAGATCTGCCGTAGATGCCGGTCATGAAGAGGGGGTACTCCAATCGGAAGAAAGAATGATAATGAAGAGAACTTTGGAATTGAAAGACATCTCAGTAAAAGAGATAATGACTCCGCGAGTAGAGATCGAGGCGCTGGAGGAAGAACAGCCGCTAATAGATTTGATGGAACTTGTCGAATCAGAAGGCTATTCGCGATATCCGATTTACAGGGAGAACATTGATAGAATCGTTGGCGTATGCTACGCGAAAGACCTGCTGAATTTCATTCTAGAGAGAAAGGACAATAACGTTCTTCAGAATACTCATGTTGAAGAGATAATGAGATCCCCATATTTCGTGCCCGAAACGAAAAAAGTCGACGATCTGCTAAGAGAATTCCGAGAGAAGAAAAATCATCTTGCGGTGGTCATTGATGAGTATGGAGGGACGGCAGGAATAATCACCATGGAAGATGTTATAGAGGAACTCACAGGCGAGATCCTCGATGAGTACGATGAGGAGTCAGAAGAGATGATGATAGAGAGACTTGGTGAAAGTGAGTATATTGTTGATGGAATGACTCCGATTAATGATATAGAGAGAGAACTGGAACAGCCATTTCCGAATACTGAATTTGAGACAATAGGTGGGTACCTGCTTGAAGTTCTTGAGAGATTTCCAGAAGTGGGAGAAAAGATAATCGTAAACGGTTTCACTTTCGAAATCCTGGCGGCTGGAAAGAATAAAGTAGAGAAGATCAGACTCAATGTAGACAGGAGGGACGTTGATGAAAGACACTTCAGAGGAGAAAGCACTAATACAGAAGGCTATTGAGGCAAAGGATAGATCATATTCCCCCTACTCGAGATTTCCGGTCGGAGCGGCACTGTTGACAGCGGAGGGGGAGGTTTTCGTTGGAACTAATGTGGAGAACGGTTCATACGGACTCTCCATGTGTGCCGAAAGAGCGGCAATAGTATCTGCAGTTTCAAGAGGTTACAGGAAATTCAGGAGCATTGCCATAGTAAGCAACCAGAAGGAGCCAACCTCACCATGTGGTGCATGTAGACAGTTCATGGTGGAATTCGGCAACTTCGAAGTAATTCTTGTAGGAGATGAAAGGATTGTCAGGACAACCTCCTATGAGCTACTGCCGTTTCATTTCGAGATGGAGAAGTAAGATGGAGCTTTCAATTGCGAAGGAAGAAATCTTTTCCGGCAGAGTCCTCAAACTTGAGAAGCACACTGTAACTTTGCAGGATGGAAGCACTGCATCTAGAGAGGTAGTAAGGCATCCCGGAGCAGTGGCAATTGTTGCGGTTTCCGGAAGCAAATTACTTCTTGTCAAGCAATTCCGTTTCCCGGTTCAGAAGTCTATGCTAGAAATTCCGGCAGGGAAACTGGATGTAGGTGAGAGTCCTGAAGAATGTGCGAGAAGAGAGTTACTGGAGGAGACGGGATACATTCCGAAAGATCTGCGTAAGCTGGCAACGATTGAGACTTCGCCTGGTTTTTCTGATGAGATAATACACATCTATTTTTCGGAAGTTGAAAGGGTTCAGGATCCAAGTCCCGATGTGGGTGAGTTTGTGGAACCGGTAGTGATTGACACCAAAGAGGCTATCGAAATGATAACCGATGGGCAGATAACTGACAGCAAAACGATCTCAGGTATTTTGCTCGCTTTTCTTGGAAAGGAAAGTGATTGTGATGATTAGAGTGAGATTTGCTCCCAGCCCTACTGGATTTCTTCATGTCGGTGGAGCAAGAACTGCGCTTTTTAACTATCTGTACGCAAAGCACTATGGAGGGAAACTTGTTCTACGAGTTGAAGATACAGATATTTCTAGATCTTCGAAGGAGTTCGAAGAACAACTGATCGAAGCACTCCTGTGGTTGGGCATTACATGGGACGAGGGACCAGATGTTGGTGGCGCTTTTGGACCTTACAGGCAAAGTGAAAGGGGAGAGATTTACAGAGACATGGTCAGAGATCTCCTTGAAAGGGGTCTGGCTTATAAGGTTTACGCTTATCCGGAGGAGATAGAAGAACTGCACGACAAGCTTCTTTCTGAAGGGAAAGCTCCACACTACGATCAAGCGATGCTAGAGTCCTTCAATTCGGCCGATAGAGTATCGGAATTTGAATCAAGACAGCTGGATCCTGTTGTCTTTTTCAAAATGCC
Source organism: Mesotoga sp. (assembly GCA_011620045.1). Classification (GTDB taxonomy): domain Bacteria; phylum Thermotogota; class Thermotogae; order Petrotogales; family Kosmotogaceae; genus Mesotoga. Next base: position 7,197 of record WOZY01000167.1, on the reverse strand, counting down.
ACGCAAGGAGTACCTGCTTTCTGACAAGATAAAGGGAGAAGTCGTCTTCAAAGAGGGGGCGATAGGTGATTTCGTGATCATGCGTTCCAACGGGCAGCCAATCTACAACTTCGCAGTAGTTGCCGACGATATCTCGATGGAGATTTCTCACGTGGTAAGAGGAGACGACCATCTTTCAAATACACTGAGGCAGCTAGCTCTGTATGAAGCCTTCGGGGTTCCAATACCCTCGTTCGCCCATGTATCTATGATTCTTGGACCTGATGGTAAGAAGCTCAGCAAAAGGCATGGCGATACCTCGGTCGAGCAGTTCAGAGAAAAGGGATTTCTGCCAGAAGCGCTCTTCAATTTTCTTGCTTTGTTGGGTTGGTCGCATCCTGATGGGAAAGAGATTCTGCGGCATGAGGAGATAGTTGAAAGCTTCACTATTGAAAGGGTCAACACAAGTGCCGCGATCTTTGACGATGCCAAGTTAAGGTGGATGAATGGGATTTACATTCGCGAGACCGATCTTGACAGGATAACGAATCTGACAATTCCCTTCATTGTGGAATCGAATCTTATGACCTCAGAAGAGGTTGTTGCAAACAGAAAATGGTTAAGAAGAGCTATTGACTCTGTTCGAAAAGGTGTTGAAACACTTTCAGAAGTACCCGAGAAAATGAGGTTGTATTTCGACGACCCTGAGTTGACTCCTTTCAGTCCATCCAATGATAGCGAAAAGGGAGTTTACAGGGCTCTTGAAGCCTCTAAAGATAGAGTGGAATATCTTGATTCCTGGAATAATGATGAAATAGTCGGGACTATTAGAGCTATTATAAAAGAGATGAAACCTGATAGAAAGGGTTTCTACATGACGTTAAGGTATATCCTTACGTCGACCGAAGAAGGGCCCGAACTTGTGGATGTTATATTTCTTCTTGGAAGAAATAAGACGCTTAATCGACTTCAGCGGGCACTAAGGATGGCGTAGGAGAGGGGAGGCCGCGAAGGGCCTCTCCCTTTTTATCATGATTCCTTTTCGTAAGGCGTTCCCGAAGCTGCCGGGGATCTTGTCTTCCCAATAAAGCCGCCCACCACTATAAGTGTAACAACAAAAGGAAGCATGTTGAAAAGTGGTTTGACACTTGCAGATACCGAGACAATCGAACTGCTTTGTAGCTGAAGATTCATCGCTTCTGCTGCTCCGAACAAAATTGCGGCCCACATCGCGCCCACTGGATTCCAATTGCCCAGAATCATCGCCGCAAGAGCAATAAACCCTCTTCCATGAATCATATTCTCAACAAACCTTCCGAGCTCTCCGACAGAAAGAAAAGCTCCTGCAAGACTGGCAAAGACACCGCTCATAAGAACCCCGAAATACCTTATCTTGAATACGTTTATTCCAAGCGTATCAGCGGCCTCTGGGTTTTCTCCAACGGCTCTCATTCTAAGTCCCAGAGGTGTCTTGTACATCAGGAACCAGCTCGCCGCTACGGAGATGATTGCAAGATAGGTAAAAGGACTCATAGAACCGAAAATATCCCCAATGAAAGGAATTTCCTTCAGCCAACCGGCTTCCAGATACGCAACTCTACCAATAAAATCAGTCTGGCCTTCATTTCCGAATATTGGAATCATCAAAAAGGAAGTTGTCCCTTGGGCAATTATTACAAGGGCAGTTGCACTGACAATTTGGTTTGCAGACCACCTTATGCTAGCCCATGCGTGGAACCAGGTGAACCCTGTTCCAATAATCACTGCCATCAGAACTCCAATCCACGCATTGCCTGAAAGAAGGGTGAAAACAATAGAGGTAAACGCCCCCATGAGCATAATACCTTCAAGAGCAATATTCGTTACTCCGGTGATTTCGCTGTATGTACCTCCGAGAGAGGCGAAAATCAAAGGAGTTGCGGAAAGCAGAGTCAATTTGTAGAACAAAGGGTTGACAAGTATTGCAAAGATCGCTTCGATCCAGCTCATATTGCAGTCACTCCTTTCTTCCGCCTCCAGGATAAGAGTGTAGATACGATCCTTTCAGCTGCAACAAGAAAGATTACTATCCCCTGGATTATTGAAACAATGTCGTTTGGTATCTGGGCTCTAATTTGCATCGCATTTGATCCAGTTCTAAGGGCAGCGATAAGTAGAGCAGCGAAAACTATGCCGATAGGATGGTTTCTGCCGATCAGAGCTATTGTGATCCCATCGAATCCCCTTCCACCGGTCAGTTCGCCGACAAATCTGTGAGGCGGGACCCCAATAAGATCAACAATTCCTGCCATTCCGGCAAGAGCACCACTGATCGCCATGGTTAGAATTATACTCCTTCTTATGCTAATACCACCGTACTCTGCTGCATGAGGATTGAACCCAACGGCCTTTAGCTTGTATCCAGTTGTAGTTTTCTCTATCAAGATGTACATGATTATTGCCACGACGATGGCAATAAAAATCCCAATACTGAGTTCTGTAGCTTGAACCTTCAGTATCACTGGAAGCTTAGCTGCTTCTGCGATTTCAGGGCTCTTAGGAGTACCCGAGCCGACCGCAAGAGGTCCAGTTACCATAAAAGAGGCAATGTTTGCAGCAATCCAGTTGAGCATTATCGTAGAGATAACTTCGTGTGCGCCCGTGAATGCCTTAAGAAAGCCGGCTATGGACGCCCAAAAGGCACCGGCAAGCATTCCAACAAGTATCGTAAGAGGAATAGCGATTACCGAGGGCATTCCGCCAATATTCATAGCTACGATGGCGCCAATGAGTGCTCCCATTGTCATTTGGCCCTCTGCGCCTATGTTGAAAACCCCGGCTCTGAAACCGAACCCGACCGCAAGACCGGTTAGAATTAGAGGTGTCATCTTCATAATTGTATCCGCGACTGCTTCCTGACTGCCGAATGCACCGTCAAGCATTATGGAATAGGCCGTTATCGGATTTTTTCCGATCATTATGATAATAATGGAGGCGATCAGGAGAGCTATAATAACGGAGACAACAGGTACTAATAGTGCGTAGATTTTGCTTGTATTCATCCTTCATCACTCCGTTCCCTGACGACTTCGGCCTTTTTGTGACCGGCCATCATCAGTCCGATTTCTTCTCGATCGACTTCATCTGGAGTTACTTCCCCCATTATTTCGCCCTCATAGAAGACAAGTATTCTGTCGGAAAGGGAAAAGATTTCGTCCAGTTCCATTGAAATCAGGAGCATTGCAATACCCTTGTCACGCATTGAGATCAGAGTTGTGTGTATGAACTCGATGGCTCCTATATCCAGTCCTCTAGTCGGCTGAGAGACTACCACAACCTTCGGTTCTATAGGAACGACACTCAGTTCGCGCCCTACTACTACTTTTTGCTGATTTCCGCCTGAGAGGTTTCCGGCAAGCATGTTGATATTCTTTGGCCTGACATCAAAGGTATCCACAACTTCCCTGGCAAACTCCTTCACGGCTTTCTGGTTGATAAACCCCTCGTGAGAAAATGGTTCTTCGTCTTGTTTGCCAAGAATAAGGTTGTAGAATACGGGGTACTGAGTTATCATGCCTCGTTTAAGTCTGTTCTCCGGGATATGAGTCAAACCTGTCTCCCTAATCTCAAGTGCCGTTTGATTGGTAAGATCCTTGCCGTTGAGGAAGACATTGCCTTTTTCAACCTTCCGCAAACCTGTTATTGCCTCAACTAGCTCTGTTTGACCGTTGCCTGCAACACCGGCGATTCCTACGATTTCGCCTTGACGAACCGAAAAAGAGACCCCGTTAACAGTAAATAGATTTCTGTTGTCTTTGACATGGAGGTCCTTTACCTCAAGTACAGTCTCGCCGGCCTGCTTCTCTTCCTTTTTCACTCGTAGAAGGACTTCCCTTCCGACCATCATGGTGGCGAGCTGTCTTGGGTTGGTATCTTTCGTATTCACTTGACCAGTAACTTTACCAAGTCTCATCACCGTTACTCTGTCGGTTATTGCCATTACTTCGTTCAGTTTGTGAGTAATGAAGATAATAGTCTTACCATTTTCTTTAAGTACGCGGAGGATCTTGAAAAGCTCTTCAGTTTCCTGGGGAGTGAGAACGGCTGTCGGTTCATCGAAAATCAGAATCTCAGCGCCTCTGTAGAGGATTTTCAGAATTTCAACTCTCTGCTGCATTCCAACTGGAATATCTTCGATATACGAATCTACGTCAACAGCCAATCCAAACTTTTTTGACAATTCCATGACGATTTTCCGTGATTTTCCGGTGTCCATGAAGAGTTTCATAGGACCGCGCTTCGGTTCCGAACCGAGGACTACGTTTTCAGCTACAGTCTGATTGTCCACAAGCATGAAATGCTGATGAACCATACCAATGCCCATATCGATAGCATCTTTTGGCTCATTGATTACAGTCCTCTTGCCATTTATAAAAATCTGTCCTTCGTCAGGAGTATACAGTCCATACAACTGATTCATAAGAGTCGATTTTCCTGCACCATTCTCGCCAACAAGTGCATGTATTTCACCCTGTCTGACTTGGAAATCAACATGATCATTAGCGACAACGGAAGGGAATGTCTTAACTATTCCCTTCATTGCAATTGCAATGCCGGAGAGATCGAGGTTTTCAACGTTGTTTTCTTTCACACGCTCACCTCCATCGTACATGATACGAAAGATCGGGAGAGTTTGCTCTCCCGATCTTTGATATCACACGATTGTGTGAAGAGCTTCCATTACGGAAGGGTTATTTCTGGGACAACGAATGCATCCAGCTTTTCCTGTGTATCTGGAACAATAACTGCTCCAGCCTTAAGAAGACCTCTTAGGAATTCAACTTCGGAAAGGATAACTGGTCCCACAACATCCTTAGTATAAGTCATAGGGCTAATTCCAACACCTTCGTCCTTGATTCCGAGTATCTTCGTGCCGGATTCGAAAGTACCGAGGGCAATGCTCATCACGGCTTGATATGATGCCATGTCGACTCTCTTTACTGAGCTGGTAAGAACTCTTCCAGGAGCCATATAGTCCTGATCAACGTCAACTCCTACTGCAAAGAAGCCTTCGCCCTTTTCAGCAGCGGCTTCAATTACTCCGTTTCCACACGCGCCTGCCGCGTGGAAGACGATGTCAGCACCTTCTGCGAACTGGGCGAGAGCAAGATCCTTACCCTTCTTTGGATCATTGAAGTCCATAGTGTATCCCTGAAGCATGCTTATGGTCTTTCCGTGAAGCTCTTCGTAAACTCTGATTCCGGCCTCATAGCCGTAGCGGAATCTTTCGACTGGAGGAATTGGGAGACCTCCAACGAACCCTACCATGTTTGTTTTAGTCATAGCGGCTACTACATAGCCTACTAGGAAAGCTCCTTCTTGTTCTTTGAACAGATACGTTGCCACGTTGTTTGGCATATTCTCGATCGGATCGATGTCGATACCGACGAAGTAGGTGTCTGGAAACTGAGGAGCAACCTTGTAAAGCGCATCGGCCATCATGAAACCGACTCCGAAAATGATGTCTGCTTCCTTTGCAGCATTGGATAGATTCGGTATGTAGTCGGCCTGCTCTTTGGACTGGACTACTTCCCTTTCCAATCCAAGGAAATCAGAAGCCTTGACAATTCCTTCCCATGTTCCGTCGTTAAAAGACTTGTCGCCAAGTCCGCCGACGTCAGTAACCATGATTACCTTCATTGCCATTACTGGGAGGGCAATCATGAGAATCAGTGAGAACACCAGCAATAATCTTAGTTTCATTCACCAACACTCCCTTTCTTATGAGATAGTAAGATCCATAGAACTGATAAAACAATTATACCCGCAAAAACAATCAAAAACAAAACGTTTATTGAGGGGTTAATGGTCACTCTTAGCACTGGAGATCCGCCTTGAACAAAGAGATTCAAGCTGCTGATTCCTGGCAAAACCAAGAAGAAATAGACGACGATTACTGCCAGGTTAATTAAGGAGATTATTGGTCTCCTAACAACGAATATAGTTATTGCAAGCAACAGGAGAGCGACTATGAGTGCCGCAAATTCACGAACTCTATAGACTTTAACAGGTACCGGAGAGGGATTGTATTCTAGAAGGGGGTCAATCTCTTCGTGATAGTCATTAAGAGCAGTTGCCAGTTCGGGTTTAGATCCAAGCTCCGTTTCGAGTGAATTGGTGAAATCCTCCCTCATCTTCTGTCCAGCGTAAGTGACGATCTTTTCTGATGTGGCGATCAGAGTTGATACCGAGGTTGCATAGTTCCTGCTATTCCTGTTGCTATCCCTTATGAAGCTATCAATGTCCTTTGTGAGACCCTGGAGCTCGGAGATATAGGTGGCTTGATTCTCTATAGAGAAATACTCGCTGAAGCCAGGAGCCGCAACTCTAAGTCTTCCATTGCTATCGACACTAAAACTCATTTCGGCAGCTGTGGAGAACGAATTCATCTTGTTTGGAATTACCACTCTCAGAATTCTTTTGAGAGTGTTCAGCTCACTTGAAACAAGAGAGTTCAGGTCTCTTGTCTGCAGCCTAATCATTGATTCTGGAGCCAGAAACACATCGTTCTTCAGAGTCGTATAATAGACAGAATCATAAAATCCCTCGAAGCTGTCCATAGCTATCTCTGGCTGCTCGTTAAGAAGATTGAGGAACGGAAGTATCGAGATCAAGACAAGGAGGAGCAACTTCAGAATAAGAATCCTGCTTCTTTTCCTTTTGCTCAGCAGAGAGGAAACAGTTAGTATGAATATAAAGGTAAATGCTGGAAGCGCGACTATTGAGTGAAGGGAGAGGTCAAAGATTCCGGCAGTGATGTTGCCTGTGAAAAGTATATAAAGCGTTTCAAGAATTATTATTAAGCCAACCAGATACTTCTTGATGGAAGGAAGAACTGTGAATGCCAGTATTACTAACAAAGCATACACAATTACCCTTAGCCACCAGAGATCGATGCTCTTTTCCACACTCAAAACCAGATTGGCAGAGAGTTCGTTCCTTATTCCACCCATTATATTTGCCTGAATTGGAACTATCTTCCTTACTTCGTCTGCGATATCGCTTTCGATTAGACCTATGGGAGTGAATTGCTTCATCGAAAGAAGCTGTGCTCCCATCTCGATCTTTTCAATTACCTGAGTCCTGACTTCAGGATTCTGCTCAAGCAAGTCGATGAGTACTTGATAATCGGAGTCCACGGGTTCAGTATCCAGCTGAAATCCAGCAATTTCCTTTTCT
>WOZY01000102.1 GCA_011620045.1 Mesotoga sp. | reverse complement strand
ACGTCTATGGAGGGATCCGGTTTCTTAGGTTCACCGACAAAAAGTTGCTTGGCTTTCTTCCCCAACCCGAGTTCTTCTGGGGAGGACTGAGATTTGGCGCGAGCACCTTTAGCGTCTTTGGAACAGGTATCAATCCCTTCGTTGAAGTGACTCTGTTTAAAGAGGTTCCGTGGCAAGCCGATACTATGCTTTCTTTGAATTCTGTAGATCTGGGTGCGACCTATCCCTTTGGAGAGTATATTGCCGGAATTTCCTATACATACGAAAATGCGTTATTTGAGGCTACGCCTTCGAATAACTACTCGGTTTCGATACTTACTGGAGCCTTTTCTTTTGGCGACGAAGATAACTACCAGGAGAGTAGAGGGAACTTATACGGTAAGACGACTCTCACCTACGGATTTGGAGACGGAATAAATTATCTTCAGCAGAAGGCGTCTGTGAATTACTGGTACAGGATCATTGGAAGAATCTATATCGAGAGTGCGACAAGAGCAGGCGTGACTTATTTCGGAGATGCGCCGGTAACCAGGCGTTTCTACCTGGGAGGAAGTACCGATCTCAAGGGCTGGAACCCCTATGCATTTAATCCCAGATTCTACGCACTTGAGATACTTCAGGCAGGAGTCCCTCTCACTGAGAGCTTCGCTATTGCTCCTTCCGATGATATGAGCACCTTCATTCCCAAGCTCTACTTGATGGCGGCCGCCGGTGACAACGCCACTCTCGGTCTGTCGATAGGAATAGGTCTCGAGTGGAGAACACCACTTGGAGTTGGAGTGGAGCCTCAGGTGTTCTTGGGGGGCAACGGTTTCAAATTCTACTTCGAACTCAGGTGACTTCTGGCTAGCTTCACAAGAAGATCAATCGCTCTTCTTTGCTGGCACAAAAGGAGAGAACCGGCCGTGAAAAAAACGGCCGGTTCTCTTGCCACCTCATAATCCCTTTACGTTCTAAGAGAAACGTTCTGCACATATCCGGAGACCAAGTCGGCGAATGCTCTTAACACTGAATCCGAATAAGGTGGCGATTCACAGAACCCGGTCACCGGTCTATACTGCTGAACTGAAACCAACGACGCTCCGCTGCATATTCTCGCGAGTTCTTCGAAATCCTTTTCAGGAACGTAAGGTGGAAACATTGTGACCCTTATCTCATGACTGGAAAAACCCTTTGCCAATTCAATACTCTTCTGGATTTGCTTCAGATTCACAGTAGAGAACGGCTCATAGTTCAAAGACTTGAGATCAACTGCGACATAGTCGATAACGTCCAGGAAGCTCATAAGAATATCTGAACTCCAGCCATTGGTATCAAGTTTAACCAGTACAGCCGGAAATCGCGCTTTCAGTCTTTCAACAAACGGGATCAGATCATCTGCCCTGAGTGTTGGCTCTCCGCCCGTAATAACAACCGCATCTATGAGAGCTGCTCTTTTGTCCAGGTATGTGAAGATCTCCGATTCGCCAAGTTTCTCCTCTACCGATTTCTTCAGTTCAGGATTGTGGCAATAAGCACAGTCAAAATTACAGCTTGAGGTAAACAGTGTCAGTGCTACTTTGCCCGGATAGTCCACTAGGCTGACCCTCTCCATTCCTGCGAAATTCATCTACTTTCTCTCTCCTAATTCTGTAAGTTTCTCTCGTCTTGAATTCTTCCTGTTTCCCGATGTTCCAGTTCTGTACTGGTCTGTAGTAGCCTGTAATCCTTGAATAAACTTCGGTCGGCTTTCCGCATTCGGGACAGGTGAACTGTTCTCCTCTTATATATCCATGGTTCTGACATACTGAATAGGTGGGTGAAATTGTGAAGTACGGAATTCTATAATTCTCGGCGATCTTCCTCACAAGTTGCCTGGTCGTTTCCCAGTCAGATATTCTCTCTCCAAGGAAGGCGTGAAACACTGTGCCTCCCGTATATTTCTGCTGTAGCTCCTCCTGAAGGTCTAGCGCGCTGAAAATATCCTTCGTGTAGTCCACAGGCAGATGGGAAGAGTTTGTGTAATACGGGTTGTCCTTTCCCGCAGTAAGTATTTGAGGGAATTTCTCTTTGTCCATCTTGGCGAGCCTGTAAGCCGTTGATTCGGCCGGTGTCGCCTCAAGGTTGTAGAGATGGTCGGTTTTCTCCTGATAGCCGATTATCTTGTTTCTCATGAAGTTCAGCACTCTCAAAGCAAATTGATAGCCCTCATCTTCGGCTATAGTCTTTCTTATCCAGCGGGCATTCATGCTTGCTTCATTCATTCCTATCAAGCCAATCGTAGAAAAATGGTTATCGAAGTTCTTCAGATATCTCTTTGTGTATGGATAGAGGCCTTCACTGTTCAATTTCTCCACGACCGATCTCTTTATTTCAAGGCTTCTACTCGACAGATCCATCATTTTCGAAAGTCTTGCGAAAAACTCTTCTTCACTCTTGCTGAGGTATGCGATTCTAGGAAGGTTTATTGTAACGACCCCTATGGAGCCCGTGAACTCATCCGAACCGAAGAGTCCGCCTCCTCTCCTTTTCAATTCGCGTTTATCCAGCTGCAACCTGCAACACATGCTCCTCACATCGTCAGGATCAAGGTCAGAGTTTATAAAGTTCTGGAAATACGGAGTTCCGTATTTACTTGTTATCTCAAAGAGAAGCTCTGCATCCTCATTCTCCCAGTCAAAATCCTTGGTGATATTGTAAGTCGGTATTGGATACTGGAAGCCTCGACCATTTGCATCTCCCTCGTCAAGAATTTCAAGGAAGGCGCGGTTTATCATCTTCATTTCTTCCTGACAGTCCCCGTAAGTGAAGTCCATCGCTTCCCCTCCAACTATTGCCGGTTCATTCTTCAATTTGGCCGGGACAACCCAGTCGAGGGTAATATTCGTGAATGGCGCCTGTGTCCCCCATCTAGA
>WOZY01000149.1 GCA_011620045.1 Mesotoga sp. | reverse complement strand
ATCTCTCTTAGCGTAATGTTCTTAGCCGAGACGTTGAGAATTATGCCTGTCGCATTATCGATAGGTTTCTCGAGCAGCCGGCTTTCAAGGGCTCTTCGAGCGGCTTCTTCGGCGCGCCTTTCACCGGAGCCTACACCTATGCCCAGCATTGCCGTTCCGGCATTTCTCAAAACCGACTCGACATCGGCAAAGTCAAGGTTGATATACCCGCGCTTTGTTATTAGCTCAGAGATACCCTTGATCCCGTGATGGAGAGTTTCGTCGGCCTTTGCAAATGCATCTACGATTGAAGTGTTCGGTGGTAACTCTTGCAGAAGCTTGTTGTTTGAGATTCTTATTAGCGTATCCACCGAATTCTTTAGTCTTCTTAGTCCTTCATGGGCAGTCTTCAAGCGGGTGTTTCCTTCGAAGAAGAAGGGAGTCGTCACTACGGCGACAGTAAGAATTCCCATCTCTCTAGCTATCGAAGCTACTATTGGAGCTGCACCGGTTCCGGTGCCGCCACCCATGCCTGCTGTGATGAAAAGAAGATCTGTGTCCTCAAGGAATGTTCCAATCTCGTCGACGGACTCCTCGGCGGCTCTTTCACCCACGTTAGGATTTCCACCGGCTCCTAGACCTCGCGTTAGCTCCGTTCCAAGCTGGATTTTCAGCTCGGCCTTATTGCTTTCAAGAACCTGAACATCCGTATTGGCTGCAATGAATGTCACGCCGTGAATTCCCTCAGAGATCATTCTGTTAACCGCGTTTCCACCGGCTCCACCCACGCCTATAACTTTTATTGATGGCAATCTGATTTCAGTATTCTTCTTACCTGTGTCAATCTCAAAGCTCATCATCTTCACCTCCAAAGAAGAGGGATTTAATAAAGGATCCGAAACCTTTCTTAGGTCTTTCAACCATGCTCTCTACAGCTTCTCCCTGGACTTCCTCGGGGGAGACCAGATTGCCCAAACACGAACTGAATATGGGATCATTAGCAACATCATGGCTGTTCTCAATACGCTTGTTGAAACTGGTTTCGTATGTTCCGATTCTTACGGGCATTTTCAGAGATTCCACACCTACATCTGTCAATCCTCTCAGCTTCGAACCTCCGCCGGTAAAGACCACTCCGCCGGGAATTCTCTCTTCCGAATACTCGGGATTGTTTATTACGAAGAGCTGAATCTCTTTTCTTATCTTGTTAAGGAGTTCCTTCACCCTTGCGTATATTACCGTGGATAGTCTCCTCACAGAGACGTTCTTTCTTGTTCTCTCATCAAGTCCGAAGTATTCCACTACGTCTTCAGAATCCGGTGGGAACATGCTGCAGTGACCATAGTTCACGAGAAGCCTCTCGGCCTCATCTACAGATGTGCCCAGTACTCTAGCGACATCCAGAACTATATGTCTTATTCCAAGAGGAATTCTTGAGATATAAACAGGAAGATTCTCTCTGTAGATCACAATCTCCGAAAAACTGTGACCCAAAACTACGCTTACCACTCCGTGCTGCTTTTCGGTGTCTGTGAGTACCGCTTCGGAAGCAGAGATCAGCGCTGGAGAAATGAAAAAGTCACCTCTTCCGAAAAGTTCTTCGAAAAGCCTTCGGAATATTTCGACTGACCTTCCTTCGCTCGAAACAAAGACCATCTCGACGTTAAGTTTCTTGGCATACATCTCGACAGGGTTGAAGACGACTTTGTCATCATCAAGAATATACTTGCGTATATAACTTCTGTGTATGTTAGTGTTACCCGTCTTCATCTTCTCGGCCTTTAGTCGGCTCATAATACTCATTATCGTCTGCTCTTTAACCATTACCTGCTTGTCCTCGGAGAGAACCTCTTCAATGTTCTCGGAAAATACCGAATAGTCTCCGTCCGTGAAACTTATCTTGAAGTCCGCTTCAACATCTTTCTTGCTCATCTGACCCGTTAGGTCCTCGATCAGCTTTTGAATCGACTGCTTAAGAGCGACCGCATCTTTAACTTCGCCCTTGTCAAGTCCAACAGTCTTGACGCTTCCATAAGCTTCAAGAGTCATCTGACCTGTCTGTTCTCTACTTACCACCACACCCTTGAGGGTGTTCGTGCCAACATCTAGAGAAACTGTATAATCCTTCCCCCTGGCCATCAATGTCACCTCGCTCTCAACAGTTTACCATCACTCAAGAAAATATATTCGCTTCTGTCGGAGGCGTTTTCTAGCTGAAGAAGAAGCTCCCTGTTTACTTCTAAGCTCTCCCAGTCCATAACCTTAACTCGAATCCCACGTCTGAGAAGCAGCACGTTGTTCTCAAAGTCAAAGTATGAAACCAGTGCCAGTACGCTTCTGTCAGCAAGAATACCCTCTACTGCCCCGGCAAAAATGTCTATGTCTCTTTCGCTAGCTACATAAACTCCATTAGTAAGAAGAAATCTAACCCCGCCAATAACCGGGTGATTGAAAATCTCGGTAAGATCGGCGTAATCAACTATAACAAAATCCTCTGATACCCAGTAGTATTTGTCTTTATAACTGACAACGAACTTTCCCGGTTTCAAAAAGACCCTACCTCCGGAAACATCAATACTTCCCGGTGGGTAAATTATATCAGTTTTCCATGTTCTTCTAAAGGCCAGCGGAAATTCAACCAGAATCTCGCCCGAATTAACTATCCTGGTCAACTGCTCAACGGGAGCCGTGAAGAATGACTCCAGTACGAAATTCGCTATGCAAAGCATCCAAATGGCAAAAAGGACTACCACGCAAATCCCGGCTCTAAGTGAAAGGCTCATACGTCAAGATTGGAAATACTTAGTGCATGCCGTTGAATAAACGACCTTCTTTCCTACACCTCGCTACCCATTAGAATGGTGAACACACGATCAGCTTCTTGCGCATCTTCGATATTTATCCGGACCAATTTCCGGCCGTC
>WOZY01000055.1 GCA_011620045.1 Mesotoga sp. | reverse complement strand
AAATGCAGGATCGGTCAGAGCCCAGACATTGGTGACGGGCGGGAAGGTGAAAGTCTCTGAATTGTACAGAAAAACCTTAGTAATTACGGACAGTACCAGAGGATTCTGCATCGACTCAGGAATTACATCCTTCATATCTTCAGGAACGTAGTTTATTAAGTATCCAGGTTCGATTAGCTCTCCGAATACTCTCCCACCATCCTGAGCTATTACGAAATCTGCTCCAACGATGCCACTTCCCACTTCTCTAGAAACCTTTTCGATCATCTCAAAGTCCTTCAAGTTATAGGCTTCTACGGTAATTCCATACTTCGCTGTGAAGGCTTCTGCTGCATTGGATATCCTGCTGGTGATTGAATAAACGACTACCTTGCCTTCTTTCTTGGCCGCTTCTAGTAGTTCAGGAGAAACAGCGAGAATAGAGACTCCTAACATAATAACAAGTAGAAACAGTAAGGACCGTAACTTCATGAAACACCTCCATTATATGAAAGAATATGGTTCACGAATTCTCTTTGTGCACCTTCTGCTCTCTATGATCAAGCGAAAGCCTCACGCCATCGATTTTGAGCGCTTCGTACAGACGTTCGGCAATATATACAGATCTATGTTTGCCTCCAGTACAGCCCACAGCTATCTTGATGAAATTCCTTCCACTTCCGGCAAACCCTTCAATCGTCATCCTGCAGAGCTTCAAAACAGTCGAGAAGTAGCTTTCTATCTCAGGGTAGGTCTCCAGATAATCCTTCACCTTCTTGTCCATTCCTGTCAGTTCAATAAGGTCCTCATAATAGTAGGGGTTAGGAAGAAATCTCACATCGAAGATCAGGTTGGCATCATGAGGGACTCCCTCATTATAAGAAAAACTCTCTATTTCAATTCTCATAGGTGGAAACGTATATCCCCTGCCTCCAATTATTGAAACAATTGCCTCTTTCATCTCTTTCATATCCATTCTTGAAGTATCGATAACATGATCACAGTGCTGTTTCAGGGGATCCATGATACTTCTTTCTTTGTGAATAGCCTCTTCAAGTCCCTTCTCTTGCTGCAACGGATGTGCACGCCTGGTCTTCTGATAACGATAGTAAAGTACATCATCCTCCGCATCGAGGAAAATCGACGTTACTCCCAGCCCTCTCTCCTTAAGCAATTCAATACTTTTGATTACTTCTTCCATTCCGCCAAATTTCTTGGCAGTTCGAATGTCAATTACCACTGCACTCTTGTCAATTTCCTGCTCACCAATAATGCTGACAAGTTCTTTGATGATAGAAGGAGGAACATTGTCCATGCAGAAAAAACCGAAATCCTCGAGGACATCAATTGCCGAAGACTTTCCGGCGCCTGACATTCCGGTCACAACAACAATGCTTGAAGCCATTCGTAGCATCACCGCCCATCAGAAAAGAGAATAGCAAATGTGAAAAAAGAAATTGATACAATAAAATTATACAATAATCTGGAAGAATTCTACTTTAGGGCTCAGTGTTCATTCCACCCGCTGTGGCGTGGATTGCAGACGTGGTAGCAGGTACGGGGTAGGAAAGAGCAAGAGAAACTGGTTCTCCGTTGAACGGTCATCCGTTCGACGAAGAAGAAGGAACTTGATACTGAAACAAGTTCATTGACGAAGTGTGATGTTTGATCTTCTCACCTCTGAAGCGATTTCGAGGTTGGTGGCCGACAGTAGGAGAAGCAACAGAAACCGACTACCCGTTAATAGCCAACGGATTTTTGATCTTCCCAGCGTTGAGTGTGTTCTATCAAGCGTCAAGCGCGTCTTTACAGCGTGAAACGCCCCTTTCGAAGGACGGGCCCTTGGTTTTGGACGGCTGACGGAGGACGTCTCTTCAAAGAGTTCATCGACCAGCAGCTCTTTGCCCGATGCAGTCGGAACTGACCGCACAAAGTGCGACTGGCCTCTGCCAACGTCGGAGACTGGCCACCGAAGGTCACTGGCTTTTCTTCTCTCATATCCTCATAGCGAAGCTCTCGAAAATGATCTTTCTCCGTTTTATCTTAACAGCGTACATCGGATCTTCCGCTGCCAAACATTTCAAAGTCTTCTAACTCAGTCAAGATTGAAGTCGTGTCCACAGTTCTTGCAGAAACGATTCTCTTTTTTGTTCAGCATATAGCAGAGGCTGCACTTTTTGTAACCAACAAGAGAAGCGCCACAATTTGAACACTTGCTTGCTTTGTCTTCGTTCTCAGCGGTGCATTCAGGGCATCTAGAATAACTCTTACTCTTAGTCTTTTGGATTTTTGCCTCTCTATCGGAAACAAACGTGTAATCATAGGTCATTTCTTCTTGCACTTCGCGCCTACTCACAGGTTCCTGCTCACTTACTGGACCCGAGAAACTCTTCGTCTTTGCCACATTGATGAGCATCCTCCCCAGTGTTGTAGCGATGAAACCTAGCACTACGAATACAAATACACTTCCGAAGACTATGCTTAGATACGGTGCCAAAAAGATTCCCGCAAAGCTAAATATGATCAAACCTATACCCACCGCGTAGACTATTACACCTACCAACTTGATTATCGTCTTAACTGAATCATTAGAGCGGCTGTACATTTTACCACCGTCCTTTCAGTTCAATTGTACAATGTATTTCTATTCGTTCAACTCATATCGAGCACAGTCCCTTTTGTGGGTCGAACGGGAAATTGTAAAA
Source organism: Mesotoga sp. (assembly GCA_011620045.1). GTDB lineage: Bacteria > Thermotogota > Thermotogae > Petrotogales > Kosmotogaceae > Mesotoga. The sequence continues at coordinate 225 of WOZY01000055.1, read as the reverse complement.
TTGATTGACAGAAGTCAGAAAGGAGCGAAAATCATGGAGATTTCCACTGTGTTCTTGCTCTTAGCTCTGTTTTTTGGTGTAATTACGGTTCTTGTGATTTTTCTTAGGAGTTGAAAGCACTTCCCTGAAAAGTGTCGAATTTCCTAGTGCTTCTCTTTTGAAAAGGAGGCCACTTGACCTTCAGTTGCAGAAACAAGATCGGACGGTCTTAACCATAATTGAAGA
>WOZY01000098.1 GCA_011620045.1 Mesotoga sp. | reverse complement strand
CAATATGAGCTTAAAGAGAATCGTCTTTATGTAATGCGATCCGACAATAAGGATAGCAAACCTTATTATGTGTGTTCGAGTTTAAGAGACTTATAGCAGTTTAATGGAATAGTGGGTCATGTGTTTGAAATCAGGCTACGAGGAAATTGAGTGTTGCAAATCTGTGACTATGATTTCAGAGTCTAGCTGGGGCTTTTCAAAGGATTATGAACATAGGCCTGAGAATTAAAGGTTTTCCTACCACCATATGTGAAGGGCTTTGTACTCCTCCTCTGAAAGAAGAGACCGGATCAATTTGTAGCATTCGGTAAGAAGCAGTGTGTTGTATGAAACTTTTCTCTTGAGTGTAGGATGAAAGACCGTCTCTTCCATGAATTTCTCGAAGTGTTCAACGTATTTCTTCATTCCTTCACTAGTTAGAAGGGTTGAATTCATTTCCTTATCGAAGTCGTCCTCTGTGAGGATGGTTTTGTTGAGTAGAGTCATAATCAGTCTGTCTACGATTACGGGTTTGAAGACCTCGCTTATGTCAAGGCAGAGCGAGAATCTCATTTCGCAGGGTTCGTGGAGAAAGCTCACTGTGGGGTCGAGTTGAGTCTGATAGATCTTGCTGAGAGTTCTAGTGTAGAGAAGAGAGTTTCCGAAGGAGATCATACAGTTCAAAACACCCAGGGGAGGCTGTCTAATTCTAGTGACGAATTCCTGGCCGGTCAGCCCTGCAAGAATGGGATAGTAGTATTGTCTGAAAGCGCCCTCAACAGCCATTACAGAGTTGATACCTGTGGTGTTCTGAAGTCTTTCTCTAGTGTTCTTCAGCCCCTCTATCTTATCTTTGTATCCGGGAATCTTGCTGGATGATCTCTGGAGTACCCTGAGCATGTTGTGCATTGCTCCGTCGATGAATTCTCTCGATAGCTTCGGCCTCTTAATTGGGTCGAGAAAGGTTTTAACCTGTTCCACCAGTAGTTTCCCCGATACTTTTTGTTTCCTCGGCACGAAACTCCCGCTGTACCAGCCATTATGCGAGTAGACATGGAGCGCTACTTCCTTTTGGGAAAGGAATGAGAGAAGACGGGTGTTGAGATCGATTTCTCCAAAGGAGGAAATCGATTCGACTTTTTCTATGGGAATGAACTTTCTTCTACCCTCACGTTCTAGTAGGAGAGTGTTGTCCTTTCTGCTCAGCTGACCGCTGGCAAAGAGATAGAAGTTCTTCTTCATGATCAAACCTCCTAGGAAAAGCAGAGATCGAAGTACGAGCAACCTTTGCAGCCTTTCTTGAATAGCGGAACTGGCGCGCTTTCCAGGTTGAAGATTGTCTTTATCTCTTCGAGATTTCTTCTTATCTGTTCTTCGTCTTCTTCGGTGAGTGAGAGCATGATCATTTTCTTGGCTCTGGGATATGTAAGCCGGGCAGTGAATCCGTGAAGGCCAAGTCTGTGCTTTAGATAGTAGAGATAATACTTGACCTGATAGATGTGACCCTCTCTCACTTCCTTGCCGTATTTGATTTCAACGATTTCTCTTGTGCTTCTGAGTATGTCGAGAGAGATTTCGTCGATGACAATGTCCTTGTCTTCACCCTGACTGTATTCTTCTTGGAGAAGCTTGCCGAGTTGAACGCTCTCTGAAGTAGATTCCATAGATATGTTGTGCAGAAAGAACCAGAGCTGCGTCTTGCAGTAATGGAGATAGTTGATTGCATTACCTCCGATCCTCGGCTGTCTTTCAGTGATTTCCATCAGAAGTCCTCAATTATGGAACTTTCGTCTTCTTTCGGACCGATATAACCGAACGAGGGATCGTAGTTGATTGGCGCATAGATGAATCCGTCATCATCCTTTTCCAACCGCCCGATTACATCTCTTACAGGTACTTTGACAAGTTTGCCGAGCTTCTGTATCTTGCCTGCATTATCGGCTCTGAATTCAGAAGGAATCACTTCGATAGTCTTGTATGGGATACGACGAATCAGGTCGTCTGCAAGTCTTTGATCGATAGACATCGAGTATATCTGAAAGTTCATGTCTCTCACAAACTGCCAGCTCGCTTTTCCTGCCGAGATCTCCTCTTCGATGTTCTCTATTGCAGAGAGCGAGTCCTCCATCATCTCCTTCAGCTCAAGACCGCTCGGCTTCGGATTGGCTTTCAGGAGTTCCAGAGACCTGTCAACAAGCTTCTTGTTATAGATTGAATACGAGTTTTCATTCTGGGGGAAGATTATTACCTTTCCATCGGGCTTTGTACCTCCCCTGTTTATTCTTCCGAAGCGTTGCGCGAGAGAGTCAATCGGCGCGGCTTCTGTTATCAGAACGTCGTAGCTTATATCAAGGCTGATTTCGATCGTCTGTGTTGCAACGACGATTTTCGGAGGAGAATCTCCCGTTATGCGAGAGAGAATTTTTTCCCTGTCTTCGAGGTTGAAGCGGCCGTGATAGAGAATTATGTCTCCATCTGGAATTTTGTCGGACAGGGTTCTGAAAGCTTCGGAGGCCTTTCTGACGGTGTTGAAGCAAAGAATCGCTCTTTTCCCCTTTTCATAATATCTTCTTGTAACTTCGACAGGGTCGACTTCTTCTAGAGGAGAGATGGTGATTCTTCTCAGCGATTCTCCTTCGTAATCTCTTACTATCACAGGGTCGTCAAGGACTTCCTTGAGCTTCTCGATCATGTAGGAAGGTAGAGTGGCGCTCATTACGCAGACCGGGGCGCCCAGAGCTTTCAACGATCTAATGCTTTCAAGGAGTATGCCAAAAGTGTACGGTTGACTTGCGTGGATCTCGTCGAATATGACCGCAGAATTGGCGATATTTACAATTTTTGGCTCCCATCTTCCCCAGTTAAGGGACATGAGAAGAAGTTGATCGAGAGTCGCGACGTTAAAGGGGTTGTCAAAGGCTTTCATCCAGAAGATTCTGTCGCGGGTGTCTTCGGA
>WOZY01000264.1 GCA_011620045.1 Mesotoga sp. | reverse complement strand
CGCGCGGCTCTCCAGCGTGCCGGGAATCGGGAAGAAGACCGCACAGAGGATGATCGTTGAGATAGCTTCTTTGATAGATACATCGGAAATTGAAAGCGTAGATGAAGTGCCCGCTGTACAGCGCTCCCACGGTGAAGAGGCGATGGTCGCACTTACATCCCTCGGGTTCGATGAAAACCAGGCCAGAAAGGTAGTTGTCAAGATCTTGAAAGAGAACAAAGAGATTGACACCCAGGAGTTGCTTAAAAAGGCCCTCAAAGAAATAAGAAAGTAGGACTGGCGGCGGCACATTTGAGGACTCCTCTGGCGTTGCACAAGTAAACCCGCTCTTTGGCGGCCGAGAACTGTGATGGCAGACCGATTCGAAGAGATACGAAGGTTAATCTCCCCGAGTAAGAACATCTCGCAGATAAATGTCCAGAAGTGTGCCTTCACCCATTGACTAAGGCTTCTTTCTGAAGCCCTGAGGGCTGTCGGGAATTTCTTCTCTTAGCTGGAACAAATCGATTATCTTCGCGATTGAAAACAACTGACCGCACGGTGTAAAATTGTTTACCGTTACGACTGAAAGGAGTTGATCTGGTGCTCTTCGAACTCGATTCTTCGTACAAACCTCAGGGCGACCAGCCCGAGGCTATCGAAAAACTGATCGAAGGACTCCAAAGCGGCGACAGATTTCAAACTCTCCTGGGAGTTACCGGCTCGGGAAAGACTTTTACGATGGCTAACCTAATATGCACCCTTCAACGACCTGCGATAGTCATTTCTCCAAACAAGACCCTTGTTGCTCAACTGTACAGAGAGTTCAAGACTTTCTTTCCGAAAAACAAGGTTGAGCTTTTCATAAGCTATTACGACTATTACATGCCCGAATCGTACATACCATCTAAGGACCTTTTCATTGAAAAGGAAGCTGAGATAAATGAAACACTTGAAAGAATGAGAATCTCTACTCTGAAGTCCGTCCTGACCAGAAACGATACCGTTGTCCTTGCAAGCGTCTCCGCAATCTATGCGAGCGGTGATCCGAGAGACTTTGCAACGATGAATATTCATATCGAACGCGGAAAAACATTCAATCGTAAAGAGCTTGCCCTTCGGCTGGCAAACATTCAATACAATCGCTCCGAAGATGTCTCCGCGGGAGGAGTTTTTCACGTGAAAGGAGAGATCTTTGAAATCTTCCCACCTTACGAAGACTTTGGAATAAGGCTCTACTTCTTTGATGATGAGATAGAAAAGATTGTCACCTTTGATCCTATCAACCGAAAGACGATAGAAGAACTTGATATGGTAACCGTCTATCCTGCAAAGGAATTCGTTACGACTCAGGAGAAGATTTCCGGAGCTATGAGGAATATCGAGAGCGAACTTGAAGAGAGGATAAAGCAGCTTGAAAGAGAGGGCAAGTATCTCGAAGCTCAGAGATTGAAGCAGCGTACGACTTATGATATGGAAATGCTTTCAAGTGTTGGTTACTGCTCGGGAATCGAGAATTACTCGAGGTTTTTCGATGGTCGGATGCCTGGAGAGAGACCGTACACTCTGCTCGATTACTTTGATAGAGAAAAGTTCATCACCTTCATTGACGAGTCTCATATCGGAGTCCCTCAACTGGGGGCCATGTACAGGGGAGACTATTCGAGGAAGAAAAACCTCGTCGACTACGGCTTCAGGCTGCCGGCTGCCTTCGACAATCGTCCTCTGAGATTCGAAGAGTTTCTCAGCACCGTAGGTCAGATAATATTCGTCTCTGCAACGCCCGGAAACTTTGAGGTCGAACACTCTACAAGAGTAGTTGACCAGGTTATCAGGCCGACGGGTCTCATTGACCCCGAAGTCATAGTACATCCAACCGAGAGCCAGGTCGACGACTTCATAGAAAGGATGAGAACAGTCAAGAAGAGGAATGAGCGAGCATTGGTCACTGTCTTGACGAAAAAGGCGGCAGAAATGCTTTCGGACTATTTGAACGAAGTTGGGATTAAGGCGGAGTATCTTCATTCCGAGCTCGACGCAATCGAAAGAGTCGAGGTATTGAGGAAGCTTAGAGACGGAACTGTGGAGGTTGTTGTAGGGGTGAACCTTTTGAGAGAAGGTCTCGATCTTCCCGAAGTCTCTCTGGTTGCGATAATGGATGCGGACAAAGAGGGCTTTCTCCGCTCGGAGACTACCCTGGTTCAGACTATTGGAAGGGCAGCCAGAAACATCAACGGTCAGGTAATTCTTTACGGCGATACTGTGACCGGCTCTATGAAGAGGGCAATAGATGAAACCAACAGAAGAAGGCTCAAGCAACTAATCTACAATAAAGAGCATAATATCACTCCCGAAACAATAGTGAAGCCGCTATACAGAAATATCTTCGAAGAGTTTGCCGGAGAAAATCTTAACAAAGAGCGGGAAGAAAAGGCTAGAGCCACTTACCTGGAGGGCGTTCTTGCACTGAAGGAGTCTCTCGATTACGACGATTACGTTGCACTTCTCAACGAAGAGATGATAAGGGCCGCAGGGGAGCTCAGATTTGAAGACGCGGCAATCCTGAGAGATGAGATGTACAGCCTAAAAAAGAAGAGACAGAACATTTAGACAATTTCTAGATCAGGAATCAATTATTCCATACCGTTGTAGATCGACATTACTTTCCTAATATCACCGGTAACCAGCTCCTTTGAGGCGGTGACCGAGAGATCTATTGCCCTGCTTACCCTCTCGTATTCATCGTTGCTGAACTTGCCGAGAACGTAGTCTACCATATCTCCGTATTCAGGCAGAGGTCCCACTCCGATTCTTATTCGGGGAAAGTCTTTTGTGCCGATCTCCGAAATTACTGATTTCAACCCATTGTGTCCGCCGTCTGAACCACTTTCTCTGATTCGTATCCTTCCAAGGGGTATCCATACGTCGTCATAAACGAGTACTAGAGTGTCGTCTTCG
>WOZY01000188.1 GCA_011620045.1 Mesotoga sp. | reverse complement strand
GTCTGGAGGGATTCATAGGTTTGCCACTTTTTATAACCGAGACAGCCTCAAGAACAGATTCTTCAACGATTTTTGGCCCATCGAAAGCGACTACAACATCCACTACAGGATACTCCTTAACCTGTATTGATAAAAGGCTAGACGATTCATCAAAAGAGTAGTAGACGTCGGAGAAGTAACCACTGCCCTTTACTGTTTCTAAAGCTTCTCTCATTTCGGAATCGCTGATCTCTTCACCACGTTGAATGTTCAACATCGCAAGAACCTCATTATCAGAGATCACTTTGTTGTCAAGAATTGTGATTCTTGAGGGAATCATACTTGCTGCAGCAAAAGCAGAGGTCAGAACCAATGCAACAATTACAAACAGTCTTCTAATAGACATTCGATAAACCTCCCAGTGATATTTCTGCCTCTTGAAGGATTTCTAGAATAATCTTCATTTTGACTGGAAAAGTGAAACAGTCGTTCCCCAAAGCTTCTCGAAACTGAGATGAAGAGAATGTGTATCCATCTTCATCGAGAACTCTCTCTACTGTCCAGTCTACATCATCACTCATAGTTATTACAGCGAATAGAGTCGAGGGAATGTCTCCAACTGGCTGGCAATCTACACTGGAGAGCAAGAAAGACGCAGTTATCTCCGTACCAGCTCCCGATTTTGAGCAAATATTGAATCTCCCTCCAGTAGTCTCTGCTGCAAATTTCAGCATTGGGAGCCCTAGACCGAATTTCACTTTCTTCCTCTTCTCAGTATAGAATGGATCTAAGACAGTCTCAAGCAATTCAGAAGGAATCCCCTTCCCCCAATCAAGTACTGAAAAAGAGAAGCTATATCCTCTCTTCTCTTGGATTTTCAATTCAGCGTTTTTTGTTCCGGAATCCACTGCATTTTGAGCAATGTCAAGTATGTGATCGCATATTGTTCTTAGTCCCATATTATTTTCAACGTCCTTCCAAAAGAGAAAATCGCCGATCTAAACTCTTCAAAGCTCCTTGTATTCGCTGAAAGGGATAGAGTGGGCGCGATAACATTCAGACTGTGAGCATCGCTTGAATGAAGGATGTTTCTTGACTCAATCCCCTCAAATAAAGTCCTCCTAAAGGAGATCTCCATCGGTACTTCTCTGTACTCCTCGGGAATAACTCCGAGCTGCGTTATAAGGCCCATCTTCCTGTCAATGTGAGCCATAACAGATACTCCACCGTTATCACGAACAGTTTCTAGAGTCTCTGAAATGCCCAAAGTAGTAGGTTGGCCAAGCCAAATTTCTTCCATGCCAGTGAAAGAATCATCATCATCAACAAAAAGCTGATAACCGGATATTTCTGGATCTATAGAAATATCCGGAAGCCTTTCCTTTCTAATCCAGTCTGAATAAGCCTCAGCCAGCGAAACCTCGGGAAAATATGCCAAAACATGAACATCCTCAACTGTATGTATTTCTATGCCAGGAATGAAAGACACTCCAGCTCTACTCAGAACTTTACTGAACACCCTGACATTCCCGGCACTGTTATGATCAGTGATTGAAATCCAATCGATCCCTTTCGATACGCATACTGAAGCTATCTCATGAGGGGTCATCGTTATGTCTGCACAGGGAGAAAGACAACTATGAATATGAAAATCACAAAGAAATGACAAATCGTTTCAACCTTTCAAACCACTCTTCAGAAGCTTCAAAGCAAGATTGAAGGTCGTTTCATCGCTTTCAAGAAGCACTACTCCTGTCTCTTCAGCCTTTTTTATGGTCGCTTCCTCAAAATGCAGACCATTACAAAGCACTATCGCTCTAGCTCCAACAATTGTAGCCACGGCAATTATGTTCATATGAGACTGAACAGTTAACCAGATTGACTCTGATGGGGCGTTCCCCATTACGTCGCTAAGCAAATCCCCAATGTAAGCGTCTGATATGTCTGTCTCCAGAGGTAAGCTTGTGATTACTCTGAGTTCGCATTTTTCAACTAGTTCGCTCAGCTTCATATCATTTCCTCCCATTTCGATAGAAGTGCATTTCCACGACAACCCCTTTTCCTGCTTCAGAGACCACAACCATCTTGTCGGAATACCTTCTCATGTTTGACAGACCCATTCCGGCTCCAAAACCAAGTTCTCGAACATGATCTGAAGCAGTTGAGAACCCTTCTTTCATCGCCTGTTCAACATTGTCTATTCCCCTTCCATAGTCCTCCACCCTTACTCTAGTTACGTCTTCATCGTACCAGGCAAAGATGTAACCTTCACTTCCACTATGGATCACAACATTGACTTCAGCTTCGTAACAGGCAATCGAAACCCTTCTTATGAGGGAATCGTCATCTGTCAGTGTCTTCAAGTAAGTCTTTAACTTGGCAGACCCGACTCCTGCCGTGTCAATATCTGTATAACCGATGTGATAGACGAAATCTGCGCTGGTCTTCTCAACGTAGGCACCTGAAATTAAAGACTTGTCAAACCAGTCAACGCTTCTTTCCAGCACTTCCCTTCGTCTCGTATCGTGAACGTAAATAAGTCTAAATTTGTCAAGAATCGCACCAATTATATCCTTCTTGGAGATTATGCCGAGAAGCTTTCCATTGGAATCCACTACCGGAAATCTACCGTACCTGTAACGATTGAATCGATCGATTAGCACCTCAAGATTAGTCTCCGGTGAGAAAGTTACCAGGTCCCTGGTCATGTGCTTTTCTATTGGATCTGTAATGTAGTTTCCTTCCAAAGCAACAATTATGTCTTCTATGCTGACTATTCCTTCAAGCTGATTCTCAACATCGGTAATGGGAACACCCGAGATTTTGCAGATTCTCATGAGCTCCTTAGCCTGCCACATTGTTCTATCCTTAGTAAGAGTAATAACGCTTTTTATCATTATGTCTTTGGCCGTAATATCAGCGAATAAACCCCTTAGTATGTCAAGAAGATCATCTACATTCCTTTCAACCAAGATGCTTACCTTCTTAAA
>WOZY01000307.1 GCA_011620045.1 Mesotoga sp. | reverse complement strand
TCCTTTGGAGCACATGGCATCGAGCTCGACGTAAGGCTTACGAAAGACGGCGAGGTGATCCTGAATCACGATCCGGATCTCAAGAGAACTATGGGATTAGATGTCAAGGTATTTGAAACGACACTCGCCGAATTGGACAAGATGGACCTGATTGGATTCGATTCTATAACTACTCTCGAAACGGTTTATAAAGAGCTTCCCGAAGAGACATTTATTGATGTCGAAATCAAGGCCGTTGAAGCCGTTCCGCAAGTAATAAAGATTATCAAGAGGTTTGACGCGGTTGAGAGAACCATGTTCTCCTCTTTTCATCATGATTGTTTGCTTACATTCACCCAAGAGTTCTTCGGTAAACCAATGATTGCCCCTATAATAGATAAAGAGATCCTTCAAGTCGGCGGCGAAGAGTATCTAGCGGGTGTCATCAAGAAGTACAAGCCCTACTCAGTGAATCTTAATAAAGATCTCTTCGAATATCTGGGACTGGAAAAGGGCCTCTCCATGTTGCGGAAGGTGCGTGAAGGCGGAACTAGAATCTCTCTCTGGACGCTGAACGATCCAAATTTGTTCCTCAAGGTTAGGGGAGTCTGCGACTTTTTGATCACTGACTGTTCTGATAAGATGATGGAGGTAGTATGAAGCAAACTGTACGCAAAAGCTGTATTGTCACCTTTCTAATCTTAACTTTACTGATGATGCTTCTCGTATCCTCTTGCGGAGAGAAGACAGCCCAGCCTGAGGAACGAATCTCGCTTTCTCGGGAAGAGATACTTGCTCTTTCGGGAATTGAGGAGAGTAAGATCGATTTCATCAAGGTCAAGCTCGACGTTTCAGGAAAGCCTCAGCTTACTGTTGCAGTCTATGACGGGGAAGGGAGAGAGATCTTCTCAAAAGACTTCCCTCAGAGTGAAGTTAAGGGAGGCTACGTGACGGTTGCTGTGATCAAATCAGAGGTACTTGATGCCTTGCGATTTCTTTATGGCGTAACCGACTCAAAGGGAGGCTTCTCCGCAATAGTTCAGGACTTGCCGTACTTCCAGTATCAGAACGTCGTTGTCAACAACGCCGATATTCTAAGAATATCCTCAAAGGGAGAGTTCAGATTGTCAAGCGTAACCTTCGGCAAGGAAAGGCAGGAGATTTTTCTTAGAGTGAAGTAGATTCGATGCACCTGGAGGGATTGACTTGAAAAAACTTTTAGTGGTGGTGATTCTTATGGCTTCTTTAATGGCATTCGGAGCAAGCTTGCCCAAAGAACGGATTCAAAATGCCCTAACCATTCTTCAAGAGCTTTCGGAAACGGAAGACAGTGGATCTTTTGCTGAGTTGATGAGCAAATCCAACGGAATAATGATTTACCCTGAGATGGTGAAAGCCGCGCTTGGATTCGGTGGGCAGTTCGGAGAGGGTTTTCTGCTCAAGAGAGGTGAAGATGGCCATTGGTACGGGCCATTGTTCCTTAAGCTATACGGCATAAGCTACGGATTTCAGGCCGGTGTTCAAAAGAGCGGTCTGGTGCTTGTCATTATGAATGAGAAGGGTATTGAAGGTTTTCTAAGCAACAACGTTACTCTTGGCGGAAGCGCCTCGATTTCGGCCGGGCCTACAGGCAAGACTCTCTCTGCAGATACTGATTACAAACTGGAAGCTGCTATCTACTCTTATTCGGTGAGCAACGGCATCTTCGCCGGTATCTCACTGGGCGGTTCGAATGTGCGCCAGGATACCGAAACAAACAGAGAATACTACGGATTGTCGCTTACTCCAACCGAGATTATTGAGAGGGAAGCCAGCGGAGTGGAAATCGAAGAGCTTACTGGATTTCTTGATTCGTTGATTGGCCCCAAAGAATAGCCTAGCGCTTTATCAATAAGAAACTGCAATATTCCGAAAACAAATCGACTCTGAACTTCGATGCTCCGGTTTGAGAGCTTCTGTTCCTTCGATATACAGCCTTTCCATACTATAATGGCTTCAAGGCAGGCAGCTCCTCCTTAGTGAGGAAGGGTAGGTGGGGTTTCTGAGACTTCTCTTGGTTTTGTTTATTGTTCTTGTATCCGCGGGCCTCGCTGTGAATATCGAAATGATCGAGAGCCTCAAGGGCAGCTGCTATAGTCCTGACTCGAGGGGCTTTGAGATGGAAGACGGCAATGTTGCAACCGTTACTGCGATTCCCTATGAAGCCGTTTCGGAATTGGGTATCCCGATCGATGATCTCGTAGGACTCTTGTTCTTCGAGCTGCCGGAGAACTCTTCGGAAGTATCGTTTCTGAATGTTACTGTAACAGGGAAATGCAAGCGTGGCGAACCTGTGGACGGGGTCTGGGCAGATCTTTACATAGTTGGGGAGGATTTTCTTGTCCAAACTGCAAGGTATGATCCATTTATCCTGACGGATTCAAAGAGGCTTGTGGTTGCTCTTTCGATCTATCTCGATACGTCAATCTACTATTCGGTTGTTCTAAATGGAAGTAGAACAGCCATCAAATGGGAGTTCAACATTGACATGTGATGAGATAAGGCAGTTCGATTCAGAAAAGGGGGCGGAGATCTGCGATGAGAAAGCTTAGCAAAAAGGTCTCTCTTCAGTTTCTGTTTTTCGTTCTGGCAGTATTGACTGTACTCGTCACACTGGTTTCGATTACATTCGTTCGCACGGCCACGGATGAATACAAGAGCTATCTTAGCTCTAAGAAGCAATCGGTCTTTCAGTGGTTTATCGATCTGCGCAGAGATATGAAGCTCTTTGTTGACAGGTACGCTCTCGAAGGCGAGTTGAGCAATGAATATGACGTACTCGTCCGACTTGGGGAAGAAAGAGATATTATTCTAAACAGGCCGGCGCTTTCAGAAGAGGAAATCGATGAACTTGAAAACTCTGGAAACGGCTTCAAAATGCTTGAAAGACAGCTTGTTTACTTCTCTACAGTGATCAGCAGCGAATCGTCGTACATGGTCGGAATAGTTTTCGA
>WOZY01000177.1 GCA_011620045.1 Mesotoga sp. | reverse complement strand
TTTGCTAGAAAGGCAACAGGAGGAGTATCAGGGTTTTTCAAAAGCCGTCAGAGAGATTTTCTCAAGAAAGGATAGCTTTTCAGGGCTGCAAGATGTCGTCGCCAATCTCGTTGGAGTGCCAGAGTCGTATGAGACTGCAATAACAATTCTTCTAGGATACAGAATGCAGGATATTGTCGTCGACGACTCAATTACGGCAAAGAGAATCATCGAATTCTTAAAATCATATAAGATCGGTCGTGTAACGTTGCTTCCAATGGACATGATAGAAGGTAATTTCAGAAGCTTTTCCAAAGCAGAGGTGCATCCCGGTTTCATAAACTATGCCGCAAGACTTGTAGATATCCCAAGCGGTTTTGAAAAGCTCCCTGTTTATCTTTTCGGGAATTCAATAGTCGTAGGAACTTTGGACGATGCGATCGATATTAGGAAGGCAGTCGGTTTTCCGGGGAGAATAGTGTCTGTTGATGGCCAGTTGTTGAGTGCCGGTGGATCCATCACAGGTGGGTTCATTGGTGAAGAGGCGCGAACCGATCTGCTTTCAAGGAAGAGAAGGATTCAAGAGCTTATCGAAAGAGAGACCGAACTCGAAAAGCAGATTCAGCTCGGTCGTAGACAGATTGAGAGGCTCAAGGACGAAATAAGGGAGGTCAGAGGGTATCTCAAAGCTTTACAGGAAGAGTTAAATGAGTTGGCTTCCAAAGGGGCAGCAATCAACAGAATGATAAGCGAGCTTCTGAAATCTGCTCAGGAGGTTGAGGAAGAGATATCTGAGCTGACAAAGCTTGAAAACGAGTACGTAAGAAGAATGGAAGAGAATTCGAGAAAAAAGGAGATCCTCGTCGGAGAACAGTCCTCTTTGAAGGAAGAGCGTCTGAAACTCGAGCAAACGGTTGAAGCAGAATCAGAAGAGCTCAAGAAACAGAAGAAGGCTCTGGAACAGCTTCAAGAGAGAATAGTAGATACGAGATTAAGGCTTTCAACGCTGTATGAAAAGCATGAGCAGTACACAAAAGAACACTCTTCTTTGATTCAGAAGAAGAAGGTTGATAAGGAGAACATAGACCTGCTTTCAAGAGAGGTGGTTGAGGTTGAGTCTGAAACTGAGCGACTTAGAAGGCAAGTTGGTGACCAAGAGCGCGAGTTGACTTCAGTAAAGAAAGAAACGGAAAACCTCTTTTCGAGTATAAGAAATCAGAGAGAGGGCAAAGAGCAGAGACTATCGTCACTTCAGGAAGCGGAAGAAGAGATAAACAAGATGAAAGAAGACAGAGAGAAGCTTCGAGATAAGGCTCATCAGTTTGAGATGCATATTCAAGAGAGTGAGATGAAGCTTTCGAGAGTGAAAGAAGAACTTGACGAAGATGCTGGAGATGTCCAGATCCTTTCTGAAGAGAAACTACATGAAACTAAGGTTGAGCTTGACGACTACGAAAACAAACTCAAGTTTCTTGGCAGCGTTGATCTGGAAGCCATAGATGAGTACGGCGTAGTCGATAAGGAGTATCAAGAGCTTGATGAACAGAAACAAGATCTCGAAGATGCAAAGGTCAAGCTGATCGAATTGATTGAAAAGACTGATGCGAAGGCTAAGAGTATCTTCATGGAGACTTTCAACAATGTGAACAGTAATTTCGGTCAATATATCGAGGAAATCTTCAATGGCGGTGAGGGGGAGATTAAGATAATCCCTGGCGAGGATCTCCTTGAGACAGGTCTGGAGATCACTGTCAGGAGGCCCGGCAGGAAGGTTCAGAAGCTGCAACTCCTTTCCGGCGGGGAGAAAGCGCTCGTAGGTATTGCACTTGTATTCTCTCTGCTGAGCATTAAGCCGAGTCCGTTCTATGTTCTGGACGAAGTTGACGCCCCTCTTGACGATTTCAATGCGGAGAGATTTAGAGTATTGCTGAAGAAACATGCGACCGATACTCAGTTTCTTGTTGTTACCCACAATAAGCTTGTTATGGAAGTTGCCAATGTTCTTCACGGAGTTACGATGACTGACGGTCTGTCAAGAGTGATTCCCGTCGAACTTCAGTCGGTTGAAACGGTTATTGGTTAATTCAATCCCTGAGTGGCGATGAATCTCGGAACTCTCTTACGATGACCACCACCATTCCCAGCCCGACGAGGATGGATCCGACGAAAAAAAGCAGGGAAGGAGAATTGTTAAGGAAAACAATATCGGCCGCAATTGTGAAGAGCGGGATTGTATAAACCCAGAGAGTTGCAGCCTTTCCTCCCCAAAGAGTGATTCCCTTGTTCCACAGAATGTAGCCTAGAGCCGAAGCCAGAATACTAAGAAACAGCACTCCGAAAATTGCGCTGCGAGAAAACTCGACGGACCTCTTAAAGACAAAGACTTCCGAGATTGCAAAAGGCACCGAGAATAGCAGCCCCCAGAGCATTACTTCTAGAGTCGTCCATATCGAGCTGTTGTGTATTTTCTCATAGAAATAAGTATAGGCCGCCCAGGAGACAGCGGCGCCGAACGAGAGAATGTTCCCGGAAACGCTCGAGCCTTCGGAGAAACTTCCAGAGTAGATTATCACAAAGAGCCCGGAAAAGGCAATAAAACCACCTATATATTCGAAAAGGTCGAATCTTCTCATAACGAAATCATAAAGAATAATCGTTAGTATTGGAGCGGTAGACACTATTAGAGAGGCATCTGAAGCGTTTGTCATAGTCAAGCCATAGTTCTCGAAGAGGAAATAAAACGTTATGCCGAATAGACCTGCCAGTGCAGCGTTCCTATGACTAACGGTACTGAAAGACCCCCTCTTTCTTGCTGAGAGGGGAAAGAGAATGACGACAGCTATGCCGAATCGGATAGAGGCCAACAACATCGGTGGGAGTGATTCAACGGCCACTTTTGTGAAGATGTATGATCCTCCCCAAATCATTGCCGTTGCTGCGAGAATAACAAGCCCGAAAGATTTCCTCTCAATTCTCTTCATATTCTCTTGTAAGGGG
>WOZY01000263.1 GCA_011620045.1 Mesotoga sp. | reverse complement strand
GCCAAGACCTGCCGCCTCCAGAGCGCTATCGGGATACCAATAGTCGCTACCCTGTGCGAAAGCCCCGGCTTCACCAACGAGGGCAATCATCTCGTTCTTGCTCACCGTTAATTCAATTGTCTGACCTTCGCGTTCTATGAGAACAACGAATTCCTCTGGAAAGCCATACTTTGCCAAGGTAATTTCCTTGCCGGTCAAATGAATGAGCAGCTCGTTCGATTTCAGGGAAAGCAGCTGACTCATGGTCGTCAGGTCATAACTTGTATCAGTCTGCATCCCGTTTACCGAAAGCAGAAGATCGCCCTCCCTGAACTGACCGAAATCGGTGGCCAGTAAGGGCTTGAAATTTGCATAGTATATTCCCATCGCGTAGCGTTCCTCTGTTGGTGAATAAGTTAGGAGCGTGCCCGAGAGAGTCGTTCCATCAGAAAAACCAAGTCTTACCGTACTTTCGGGTGAAAGCACACCAGAGTATCCGACGTAGTCACCGTTAAAGGCTGCGCCGTTGATTGAGGAAAGGACCGTACCGGGTTCACCAGTCGTATTGCCGATGACAATGAAGGCCTCCTGGGGAAGCAGTTCGGGCAAAAGAGAGATTTCAACTTCCTTACCATCCCTAAGCACAACAAGATCTATCCTTTCGCCTGCAGCCACCGCTTCACTGAGCCGTGTGTTGTCTATTAGAGTCTTTCCGTTTACAGTAACTATTCTGTCCCCGGGCATCATTCCGGATATCGCAGCGGGTGAGCCGGGCTCGATTTTGTCGATTCTTACTTCCTGAAAACCCCAAACTACGGCGACGAGGGAGAGTATCAAAAAACCCAGAAGTATAGAGAAAGCCGGGCCCGAAAGATAGATGATGAATCTCTGCCAGGCCGGCTTATTCTGAATCTGCTCATTAGCGGGAATGGAAGAATCGATGTTGTCGAGATCCTCTCCGGCAGGTCTAACGTAGCCGCCAATTGGGAATGCATTTATTCTAAAGGTAGTATTCTTTCCCTTCTTCGACCACAGTTTAGGACCCATTCCAATAGCAAATTCAATAACTCTCACTCCGAAAAGCCTGGAGAATAGGTAGTGTCCAAATTCATGCACCACAACTATCCCGGTCAGAATGAGAAGAAAGTATATTATTGACAATACCATCTATTCACCTCTTCTTTAGCCAGTCTTCTTGCAAATCTGTCAATCTCGATTATTTGACTGTAATCGGTCGGGTTTTGATCATCGGTACCTGCGACCGTCCTTTCAATTATATTGTAAATGCTCCCAAAAGGCATCTTACCCTTCATAAAAGCATCGACTGCTATTTCATCTGCTGCATTGTAAGCGATCTGCTTGCTGACAGTTCCGCAAATCTCTCTCGCAAGTATCAGAGCGGGAAATCTATCTTGCTGCAGTTCTTCCAGGACAATTGGAATGCCGACTATCCTCTCTTCTCCGAAAAGATTATGGCGCGCAGGATAAGTCAGAGAATATGAAATCGGAATTCGCATATCCGGGCGCCCCACATGGAGTTTCACAACGCCATCATTGTAGACGACACCGGCATGAACAAAGCTGTTTCTACATATGTAAGTATCTATTTCACTCGACTCGAATCCAAAGAGATATTTCGCTTCAATGACTTCGAGTCCCTTGTTAACCATTGAAGCACTATCAACGGTTATCCTGTTTCCCATAGACCAAACAGGGTGTTTCATGACATCTTCACGGCTTGCTTGGTGAATCTTTTCTTTGGGCCAATCCCTCAGGGCGCCGCCAGATGCGGTTATTAAGATTCTCTCTGGGCGAATGGTACCGTCAAGAAGCTGAAAGAGGCCGCTGTGCTCTGAGTCGACCGGGATCAGTTCGACTTCTTCTCTGGCACATTTTTCTATCAACAGGTTTCCTCCACAAACGATAGACTCTTTGTTCGCAAGACATAATCTGCTGCATATTTCAGCCGCCTTAAGGCTGAATCTCAGTCCGGCTGCTCCGCTAACCGCAAGCATCACATAATCGGGTCGGGACTTCTCGAGCATTGTTTCGATCCCCTCTTCACCGTGGAAAAAGGTTGTTCCCGGGAAGGAATCGACTAGATCCTCATTTCTTTCAAGAGTGGCGGCGAATTCGGGATGGAGTTTTGAAAGCTGTTTAGAAAAAGAGACGAAATTGTGGCCACAGGAAAAGGCCACAATTTCGATTTCTTCAATCTTATCTACTATTTCGAGTGTCTGTGATCCTATAGATCCAGTAGAACCAAGAACAGCCAACCTTTTTTTCATGACTCAAACTTCTTTTTTATCTCAGCTGGTTCTCCAGAAGTATCTTCAATTATCTTTTGAATCTCTGATTGGGAAAGCTCCATAATCTTCGCGACTTTTTCGGGCACGTTCTGTCTTTTCCCGGGGACGCATTTATCTGCGTTCGCTTCCTTGTCGGCGACCTTCAGGGCAAAAGCAGCACATCCCGGGGAACCACATACACCACAGTTTATATTAGGAAGAACGGCAAAGATCACCGTTGCACTTGGATTCTCCTTGAGCTTATCTTTGTAGCTTTCGATTTCTTCTTGGGTTGGCCTTTTGGGCTTGGGCGGCGCTGCTTTTACTTCTTTCCCGGAGGTGGCGATCAGCTTTTCCAGTGTCTTTTCCGCATCTTCCTCTGCCTCTTCAAAGAGAGTGGTAAGCTTGTCGACGTCCGTCTCCATGATTAGCTTCAGTTTTTCGGGAACGCCGGACCGCTTGCCGGGAATACACCCATCCAGCGGAGCTTTTCCTTCAGCAATAGCCTTTGCAAAAGCCGAGCAACCCGGGAAACCACAGGCGCCACAGTTAACGCCTGGCAAAGAAGCTTCGATGAGTGTGATTCTTGGATCTTTCTTAACTGCAAACTTCGCGGAGGCGAAAGCTAGAAAGACACCTGCTCCTATGCCCAGTATGGCCATAAACAGAACTGAATAGACTACTGTCATACACATCGCCTCACAGTTTTACCAGGCCTTGA